>NZ_JBHSOW010000044.1:0-24222 GCF_042656405.1 Paenibacillus solisilvae
CTCGACCTTTTTATTTTTAAGTATACAGGTCTTCCATTAAGGCGTGTCTACTAAATAGTCTAACTGCATTAGGGCTGACTTGAAAGAAAATCTCGGTTTTTAAGTGGAGTATTTCCAGTATAGAGATGACTCAGGAGCAAATATGGTAATTTTAAGTGGATTTATCCAGTATAGGTGTGAAATTAATGAAGACATGGTGCCCTAACGACTAGTTCATTCATTCAAACAAGGTGGAAGCTGTTTGGAATGGACTAGTTGAACTAGCGTGTTCGATTACTGGGGTTTGGGATGATAGAGTGTTTAGTTCTGGGAGTATAGGGTGTTTGGTATTGGCGTTGGTAGAATATTTAATTCTGGGATGATTGAGTGTTTAGTTCTGGCAATGGTAGAATGTTTGATTCTGAGATTATAGTGTGCTTGGTGTTGGCAATGGTAGAATGTTTGATTCTGAGCATATAGTGTGCTTGGTGTTGGCGTTGGTAGAATATTTAATTCTGGGATGATTCAGTGTTTAGTTCTGGCAATGGTAGAATGTTTGATTCTGAGATTATAGAGTGTTTGGTGTTGGGATGGTAGAGTGTTTAGTTCTGGTTGTATAGGGTGTTTGGTGTTGGCAATGGTAGAATATTTAATTCTGGGATGATTGAGTGTTTAGTTCTGGCAATGGTAGAATGTTTGATTCTGAGCATATAGTGTGTTTAGTTCTGGCAATGGTAGAATGTTTGATGATTCTGAGCATATAGTGTGTTTGGTGTTGGCGTTGGTAGTGTGTTTGGTTCGGGGAATCCCGGAGTTGCCTTGTCCATGCCCGGGTAAGCGGCTTATCACGCGAAATAAATCTGCTTTTTGGCATACAGGCCATTATCTTCACTGGTGGTCAAAAAACAAAAAAAAGGTCACGTCCATTGACGTGACCTTTGAGCTTTATTATGCAAATGGATAGGTCCAGAAGCGTTCCGTTCCGAACCGGTCCCGGATTTCTTGATCATCCAGCTTGCGTGTGCCCAGCAGCTCTGCGGCTTGGAACTGGGAACGGTGGGCTTGTATGGATGCCATCTTTTGCTGCAAATAATCCTGCACCTCATGAATAACGTCCGGCTTGCCGATTGCCTGCTCAATATTGTCGCCAAAAGCCATGCAGTAAACAGGCGGTCTCTCCTCATGGGCCATTCTTCCAAGAGTACGGATTACTGCGGCTCCGGTGGCATCATGGTCAGGATGAACACTGTAACCGGGGTAGAAGGTGATGATCAGCGTAGGTTGAAGCTCCCTCACTAGCGCCTCGATCTGTCCATCCAGCTGCTTCTGATCCTCGAATTCAATCATTTTATCGTGAAGGCCAAGCATTCTTAAATCCTGTATGCCAATGGCTAGGCAGGATGCTGCAAGCTCCTCCTTGCGGATAGCCGGAAGTGTCACCCGGCTGGCAAAAGGCGGGATGCCCATATTCCGGCCCATCTCCCCTAGTGTCAGACAAGCATAAGTCACCTGGGCTCCATTTTCTATCTGCATGGCAAGCGTCCCGGCTAAACCGAAGGATTCATCATCGGGATGCGGCAGCACAACAAGAATACGACGTTCTGGTTTCATAGCTTTCCTCATCTCCTCTCCTGCTAGACTGTTAGAAGGGTGCCCGGCTTAATTGCAGAGCTACGATCAGCTTGCCTTGTGCATCATGGCCTGCCAGAATCAGTCTATCCGTCTCACCTTCTTCATAATGGGTAAGCCCCTCCGAGTATACCCAGCCATGCGGCATTTTCAAGCCGACCCGAAACGTTCCGCTTCCTGAAATGGAACCATGGGAATACCGGATAACAGCATTGGATATAAAAGTAGCCGCCGGATGCTTGGAACGGTCTAAATGAGCCGCATAAGCTCCCGTTGTCAGCTCTAGATGAATATATAAATCCTGATCTTTCAACTGATCGATCCGTTGCTGGACTTCAGCTTGATTAATGAGCTGCATCTCGTTACCTCCATCTATCAGTTGTCTACCGCAATTCCGTCTAAGCTGCGCTTAGGCTCGCAGCATCATTTTAACATACGGAACTTCGGGGAGGAAATTTCAGGGCGGGCCGGGAGATGCAGGCTGAGACCCCGGGGATTCAACCACTCTTTGCCTCTTCATAACGCGATACCATACACTGGATGTAATTAGGAAAATGCTAAGGTAACAAAGATTGGGCTCGCATAGAGGAAATTACTCCCCTGTTCACGAAACAAATGAAGTTAAAGAGGTGAGAACTGTGACCGAGGATCCCCGAGTACAGGAATTAATTACACTGAAGACGATCGCCGAGACGATGAATCAATCGAATGATATCACCCTCATGCTGAACACCGTACTGGAAAAGCTGCTGGAACTGACGGGCTTGTCTGCCGGCTGGATTTTCCTTTCGGATCAGACCGGTGAATTTGAATGCGTTGCCGATCTTCATCTTCCCCCAGGCTTGTTATATGCGGACAAAATGCCTATGCGCTGCGGGCCCTGCTGGTGTCTGGACCGCTTCTGGTCAGGGCGCTTGAATAAGGCCGTTAATATCTTGAATTGCAAACGAATCGAGAACGCTGAGGAATACAGCTGGGGCGATACGATGGGCATCACCCATCATGCTACCGTGCCGCTTCGCTCGGGTGACCGGCAGTTCGGAGTGCTGAATGTCGGCTTCCCCGGCAAGGAACACTTCTCGAATGACGAGCTGTCGCTCCTGCAGGCGGTAGCCTTTCAGATCGGCAGCGCCATTGACCGGATGCGGTTATATGCAGCAGAGCAAAGACGCGCCCATCAGTTTGCGAGGTTGGGGGAATTCAGCCGCGCGCTTGGAGCTGCTGCCGGATCCACAGCTGAGCCGGAGCGGTTGACAGCCCTGATCGTAACCTTGATCAAGGAGCATCTGGATTGGCCGTTCGCGGCCATTCTGGAATCCACGCCGGGAGGCAGCTTTATCTTAAGAGCCATCCACGGCAATGAACAAACAGCCAAACCGAATACGCAATTTACCCTTCCGGACAACCATTGGCTGCGCAAGGTTGTCCGCGACCGGCAGATCTCAGCTGCAGCTCCGGATGAGCGGGCCCGGCTCGCCGATATCGAAGGTTTTCAAGGGCTGCTGCCTGCTGCCCTGACTTCTGTTCAAGCCGCACCAATATCCTTGATCAGCGCGCCATCCGGCGGCATTCTCATTGTGGGCTCGGAGCTCAGCAGACAGCGGGATTGCATCAGCAGTGCGGACGGGGAAGTATTGGAGGCACTGGCAGAGCATATAGCCATTGCACTGGACGGCTCCCTGCTGGAGCTGAACCGCCGCGAGCTGGCTCTGCTCGAAGAACGCAACCGGCTCGCCCGCGACCTGCATGACTCCGTGAGCCAGATGCTTTTCTCCCTGTCGATGACAGCCAAAGGTGTGGAAAGCTTGCTTACGAATAACCAACAGAAGGCCGCGCTCTCTTCCGTTCGCGATATTCAATCCCTCTCTAAGGACGCGCAGAAGGAAATGCGCTCCCTTATCATGCAGCTGCGCCCGATCGGCCTCGAAGCCGGTCTGTTAACCGCACTTCAGAAATACGGGGAGAGGCTTGAGCTTACCGTGCGGACCCAAGCCGCCGGCATTCGCGAGCTGCCCCGTCATGTAGAGGAAGGCCTATGGCGAATCGGGCAGGAAGCGCTTAATAACGTGCACAAGCATGCTGGAGTTGCAGAGGTGGAAGTGACTTTAGTGCTTAACAGCAGCACGGCCGTGCTGCGTGTATCCGATAAGGGACGCGGCATCACTCAGAAAAGGCGCCTTGCAGCAGCCTCCACTTCAATTGGGCTATCCTCCATGAAGGAGCGTACGGAAGCGCTGGGAGGACAAATTACGATTACAAGCAAATCCAGGAGCGGAACGACAATCGAGGTTTTTATCCCGCTTCCGCCAAAGTAGAGGGTTAAACCGCGTGGCTGCGCCGCCAAACTACGTTGTTCTACATTGCATACAAAGAGCTGTTCAAGGGCGGCGAAGAAGAAGAAGAAGAAAGCCCTGAAGGGGCGCGGACTTCATGAAAATAATAAGAGGTGATCCAACGATGACCATCCGATTGCTGCTGGCCGACGACCATGCCATGGTGCGCAAAGGCCTCCAGGTATTTCTGGCGACTCAGCCGGACATCACGCTTGTAGGCGAAGCGGCTAACGGCCGGGAAGCACTGGAGCTTTCGGCTGCCCTGCAGCCTGATATCATCTTAATGGATTTGAACATGCCTGTTCTTAACGGAATGGAGACGACGAAGCAGCTTAAGCTGACCCAACCGGATGTCAAAGTAATTGTGCTTACTTCCTTCTCCGACCAAGACCACGTGCTGCCGGCTATTCGCGCCGGGGCAAGAGGGTATTTGCTCAAGGATATTGAGCCCGAGGAGCTGGTAAACGCCATTAGACGAGTCTATCAGGGTCAAGTCGAGCTTCATCCGGAGGCTGCCGGGCAATTAATGAATATGCTGGCCACAACCGACAGTCAAGCGTCCTTGCCGGAACTAACTCCAGCCGGACTCCCGGATGCTTCGATTAAAGCATCCTCTTCCCCCTCAGAGAGCTCACTGCTGCAGGGCCTTACCCGAAGAGAGCAGGAAGTGCTCGGGCTGATTGCCCGTGGAATGAGCAACAAAGAGATCGGCAGCACCCTGCATATCACCGAAAAAACAGTCAAAACCCATGTCAGCCACCTGCTCGACAAGCTTGGCCTCGTTGATCGGACGCAAGCAGCGCTCTATGCGGTCAGACAAGGGCTTGGAGAATGACAGCCCTGCTGCATCCTTTATTTTCTCAGACTAAAGTCGTAGTTCAGTCAGCGTTTGGCTGATCGTTCTCACTCGTATATTCATCCTTCTTACTGACGCGCAGTCAGGCTTCATGCGTTAGAATAAGATTATAAGAAAAATTCAAACCGATTGAAGGGAATGTTAAATATGAAAATTGTCATCCTAGCAGGCAGCAACCGCAAAGCAGCCACCAGCACCAAATTAGCCAAATATGCAGGACGTCTTATTGAACAAAAGGGGCACAGCGTCACGCTGTTCGACCTCTACCGCACCCCCCTCCCCTTCTACTCACCTGATGATTATGGCGTGGAGCATGCTGAATTAATCGTACTGAAGCAATCGCTCGTCGAAGCGGACGGCATCGTCCTTGTTACACCGGAATATCACGGCAGTATCAGCGGCGTTCTCAAGAATGCTCTTGATCATCTGGGTCAGGATCATTTTAATAACAAACCCGTCTTATCGGTTAGTTCCTCCGGCGGCGCGGTTGGGGTCAGCTCATTGACACAGCTGCAAGCGATGGTCCGCAATCTGCACGGCATTAACTCTCCGGAATGGTTATCGATCGGCGGCGCTCAGCGCAAGTGGTTCGAAGGCGAACTGGACAGCTATGAAATCGGTCAAGACATTGATGACCGGATCAACCGCGTAGTCGCTTCCTTCCTCGATCTGACCAAGCTGGTCCGCGGACAATCGCAACCTGCAGCTTCCAATCCTGTCCAATAAATAGGAGGCGTCGCGATGTGATTACTCATTTTGCCGATCTGCAGCTTCATACCGTTTCGATTCAAGGCGTCAAGCAGATCTATCAACAAAAGCTTGGGTTTCCCGTTACTTATGAAACCGATTCTGAGATTCGGTTCCAGCCGGCGGAGCATTTCACCTTATCTTTCGTGGAAGTCAGCGAGCCGCTGTCTCCGGCGCATTTTGCCTTTGAGGTGCCCTACTCAACCTTTCATGAGAGTGAAGCCTTCCTCCGCGAATCTGGAATTCCGATCCTGCAGTGGCCGGACGGCAGAGAGGCCGATGAGTTTGAGACAGGGAAAAATCTTTACTTTCGAGATGGCGACGGCAACCTGCTCGAGCTCATCGCCCATTCCTATATAACGGAGAACGTGCTGTCCCCCGTGGGTGGAGCCAAGATCATGTACCTTCGTGAGGCAGGGTTTCCCACTGACGATGTCCCTCGGCTTCGCGAATGGTTCAAGCAGGTGCTTCAGCTGAAAACCCGCGAAGAATCCGATAGCTTCAACTTCGTTATCGGAGGCACCGCACATGCCATCGTAACGTCAAGCGCAAGAAGATGGATTCCCATTGCGATGCGGGCTATGCCTCCAAGATTGACGGCAAGCTTCGGAGTCCCGGATGCGGGCTTCATCCGGCAGGTCCGCGCTCATGTGGCGGAGCAGGATATCCGGCTTGAATCCGCAGAGGAGCTCTGCTGGAACCAATACGGATATGGCATCCGCCTGGTTGTGACCCCCGGCTTCGATGCCCAGCTTCCGGCTGTGCTGCAGCTGCCCCTATCCGCGCCGCCAGGCAGCGCCGCCTCTGATAGAAGCCTGATCTGAGACGAATGGCAGGTTTCAGATAGGGAAACTTCCCTGCCTTCTACAACATAATTTCAGCGCAAAAAAAAACGAACCGGCTGCTAAACCGGTTCGTTTCTTGTTGTTCGCAAGTCTTCTGAACTTATTGTAAATCTTACATGCCATTAATTATTTCCTATAGTAATGAGAAGCCTTCCTCCTGCAAGTACTGCTCCGCTTCCTCATAGGTTTCCAACACCATCTCGAGGCTTGCACCCGTGTACACGTACCACAGGTCATCCTCATGTTTGAGCGTCAGCAGCTGCTTATTCGCACCGATCCACTCCGAGGAATGCGCTTCTCCCGGCGGAATTGTGGATTTGCCCTTCTTGGCAGCCGGCTCCGGCGCCCGGAACGACAGGGAGCGAATGGATGCTTCAACCAGCTCGCGAAAGGCCGCTTCATCGTAATTACGAACATTCACGAAACCCTTATCATCGGTTTCATACCCTCTGAGCTGTCCGGCATAGAGGAAGCCGTTCCCATTCGGATGCAGATGAAACGCGACATTCTTCTTATCGTATAAGCTTTCTTCATATTGATAATTAACGCGACCCAGCGAAACATCCTTCCGCTGCAATTCAGGAAAGGACTCCAAGATCGTAAGTTTTTGTTCAAAACTGAGCATTAAAGGCCTCCTGACCACGGTTTATTTTTGCTGATGATTATAACATATACCCTTTGCTAAACCAAGCATGCACACACTTTTCTTGCCGGACCCTGCGAGTCATGACAAATCTTCCAATTCGGGATTGATGCGACATTTTATGTCGTAGGAGCTGTTTTATAATAAGAATGCTTCAATAGAAAGAGAAGAAATGAGGGTCAACAATCATGGCAAAAACCAAACGGGGCCGCGTCCTATGGAGCCTTCCTTCGCGAGGCCGGGGAACTTGCCCGGTCTGCAGCACCAAACGGATTAAACTGCTTTACCCGCGGGCCAAATTGGGCGGCACCACGATCAAGGTGTGCAAACGATGTGTCCCTGCCGTACAGGCCAGAGTAGATGCCGCAGCGACGGTGTAAGGAACCCGCCCGCTCCCATGCATGGGGGCGGGCGCTTTAACGGAAGCGGCTGCCGGGCCATCGCGTTTGAGGCGTTGTCAGCCTCTTCAAGAAAGAAATAACTTGTCACGTCATCACCCCAGTGATGTAATAGAGCAAGCAGCTGTACCATATTACTGCCGGCATAAGAAAGGGGATTCTCGCTTGAGCAGCATGCATCGCATTCAATGGTTCGATGATCAGGTCAGGCAGGGCAAGTACCCTAACAGCGCACAGCTTGCCAAACAATTCGAGATCTCCCGGCGGCAAGCGCAGCGCGACATCGAATACCTGACCTTCTCCCTGCGAGCTCCCTTGCTCTATGTAGCGCAGCAGCGCGGTTATTGTTACGAGGATAAAATGTATGCGCTTCCGCTTCTTTATATAACCGATGAGGAGAAGAAGGTCCTCAAATATCTCGCCTATCGCTATCATCAGTACAATTACGATAATGCGGCCGCTGTTCATCGCATTGCGCATCTGCTGGATCGTTTTACGGATGAAGCAGGCATCGATTTGGATACGCGCCTGCCTATCTTCGAAGCAAGCCCTGCGCTCATTCAGAACGTCGAACTGCTGACACATGCCATTAAGCATCAATTGGTTGTGACCATCAGCTATGCGGATCAGGATGAGGATGAATCCTTGCTGCGGATTTGTCCGGTCAAGCTGTTCGCCAAATATAACAGCGATTATATCGAAGCCTTCTGCTGGCAGGACAATAATCGGCGAAGCTTCAGACTGGATTGTATTTCACATGTGACCGTTACCTCCGAGCCGTTCGAGCTCCCCTCGGATCAAGCCGGTTCTCATAAGCAGGATTCCGCCCCGGCCCGAAAACCTTTTACGGCAAAAATCCGGCTGGCCCAGCCTATATCCGGCAGCGCTTGGCATGGTTATCGCATACAAAGCAGTCAAGATCTGATCTACACGCTTGAATTTTACGATACGGATTCCTTCCTGCAGCATCTATTCAGCTCCGATTGGGAAGAGCTCCTTGCACCAAAGTGGTTAAAAGAAAAGCTGACCGGCAGATGCCAACACATTCGGGATCGGCTTCATGAAAGAGAGTGACGGATATGCCCCTGCTTGCAAACATACGTATGAAGCGTGAATCGAAATCTTATATCGACAGCCTGCATGCCATACTGACGGCAGCGGATTTATTCGAAGGCCCCAAATATATGCTCGCCGGTTTAAGCGGCATGGCGTTTAAATTCTCCGTGCATGAACGGCTGCTGCATTTATCCGTAACGGCTTACGGACAGTGGATTGACGAGCATGGACCTGCCATTGCCAATCTGGGCCTGTACACAGAATCGGATGCCGGACGAACCCGGCACCCTACTTTTCCCTATTACCAGCAGGAGGCGGTCAAATGGGCGAAGCAGTCGATCGACCGGGGAATAGGCGTCCTCTACTGGATTCCGGAGTTTGGTGTTATTCACGGATATGATGACGATGATCGGATCTTCTATGTACAGGATGGCTGGTCGAACGAGAGCATCATTGTCCTCTATGATAATTTCGGGTTAAATTTCACTCCCTTCTGGTATGGGCAGCTGTTCCGGGGGAAAGTGACTCTCCGGCTGGAGGAGATGGTGCTGGAATCGCTGCGCCTTGCTATACATGATTGGGAAACGCCGCATAAGACACTGCCGAATACGGATATCGGTTCAGGCCGGCTAGCCTATACCTTTCTTATTCAAGGCCTTGAGCGCGGAGACTATGATGCGGGCGGGGCTGTTTATATACTGGATTCGTACCTGTACAGCAGAGAAGAGATCGCCCGCTACCTGAAGGAAGTCCGCTGGATATTCCCTGGGCTTGAGCAGGCTTCACGGCTCTACGACGAGCTGCTGCTGATTCTAACCGGGATTAGCGGCTGTATCCTAAATATCGCCGGGGTCAGACAGATCGATCAAGTACGCATCCCAGCGTTATGTTCCCTTTTGCTGCGGGCGCAGTGCTTGGAGGATCAGGCTGTTTTGCAGTTCCAGATGATTTCCTCCCGGTTCCCTGACCTCAAACGCTCGACGATTCCAAGGTGGGGCTCACACTCACCCAGATGATGGAAGGAGATCATGAACGGTTATGGGTATGCAGCGTTTAGCCGGGTTACGGCTCCTTTCGGAGTCTAAGTCCTATATAGATGCTTTGCACAGCGTCTTGTCACACAGCGGTCTCTATCCATGTCCAACCTACATGCTCGCCGGCATGACAGCGTGCGCCTTCCGATTCACCGTTGACCGCCGGTTAACTGCGGTATCCCCGACAGCTTACAACTGGATGGCCGAGAACTTTTTGGCTGCCGACTTCATCGGTGTCACGTCCAGCCAACAAGCCGGCTTCTCGTTTGAACCCGCCTTTCCTCTGTATCAGAACGAAGCGATTTATGCCATTAAGGAGTCGATTGACCGGGGCATCGGGGCGATTATTTGGAAGGATCAATTCGTGGTCGTGACCGGGTATGATGATGCCAGGCAAGTTCTGTTCTACTCGGACGGCACAGAATCGGCAGACTCCGCTGGTATACCGCAAGTGCATGATCAAGCGATTGGACTAGAGCTGCCTTATGCGCAGTTCGGACGTAACGTATCGCCTTATTGGTATTATCAAATACTGGAGGAACGGATCGAGCTGGACGAACGCCAGATCTATCACGAGTCCTTCATGCAAGCTATATACAAATGGGAGACGCATGATTTGATGCTGCCCGAAGATGAATATGCCTGCGGTAAAATGGCTTACTCCGCCATTATTGAGGCTCTGGAGACGGGATGCTTTGACAAAGCAGGCGCGTACAGCGTCATCGATACGTATGCGGCAGCGAAACGTGATCTTGCCTGCTATACCCAAAGACTGGAGCAAATATGGCCGCAGAGCAGATTCGTTGCTGCCCGTTATGCAGAACTGAAGCAGGTTTATGAACAAATACTTATCGTCACAGCAAATGCATTTCATGATCAGCCGGAAGCAGCGGAAACGGTGCTCATTCGTCATCTGGCAGATCTCTTTCAACAAGCCTTAGACATAGAGAATGAGGCGATTCAAAGTATGAAGAGGCTTATGCGGGAAACAGTGGGCAATCGGTTTAATGACATTGGTTTGCGGTAAGGCTCCGGTTTTGGTGTTTGTGCTCCCGTGGTACTCCATACCAAAGTCGCCCAAACACTCAAAACCTCCGCCGCAGCTTGGATGAACCCCGTGCTCCTTCGGTACTTCGTACCAAGGTCGCTCAAACACTCAAAACCTCCGCCGCAGCTTGGATGAACCCCGTGCTCCTTTGGTACTTCGTACCAAGGTCGCTCAAACGCTCAAAACCTCCGCCACAAACCTCCACCCCAAGGACTGCACAACAAAAGGGCTGAATCGGCTTCGAAATATGCCGCTTCAGCCCTTGTATTAAGATCTTGGCAGGTGATCCTCGTCAAATATGAAGACTTCAGCCGCCGGGATGCCGATCGTGACACTATCAGTTGGTGATGGGTCGCTTAGCCTGACCTTAAACGATTCCTTATACTCTCGCAGCCCATCATCAATAAGAGGAATATCGATCACCTTCTCCGTTTCCCCAGCCTTGAATGTCACTACTTGTGGCGCTTGATATAAATCCTTGCCATACTGAGCCGTTCCGGATTCATACACAAGGCTAACGGAAACTGCCCCAATGGTGCTGCCTGTGCGAATAACGGTCAACTGCGCCTTTTTCTGTTCCTCGATGGCATTGTACACCCTCTTCGTAAAGGAAACTGTAGCTCGCTCGTTATCGACAATTTTTACGTGTATTTCATGTTGCGGGATGTAACCTTTACCGCCAACGGGGTTGCCGATCGTAATCACGAAATATTCGTCGTTCTCGAGCAGATCATCTTCCTTGATCGGCACAAGGATCGTCTTTACCGTCTCGCCTGGGCCAAACGTAAGCTTGCCCGATACGGCTTCATAATCGCTGCCGCTCCTTGCATTATAGTCGCTTGTTGCATAATCGATTGTTATTGTGTCATTCGTTGGATAATCTCTCGTTATCTTGATGAGGCTGCTGCCTTCCTGTTCCATAACGTCCAAATCGTTATTAATGAACGATATCGTATTGGGAACCTCCTGAGGTACGGACGATTTGCCATTCGCAATAACGACCAAGGCCTCCCATCTTGTATCAACCACAGCGCCGCCGGTCGGATTACGGAGCACCACGTTGAAGAGCTCCGACCCTTCATCGATCGAATCATTGATGATCGGAACATCGATCCGTTTCCACCATTCCCCGTCAGCAAAGGTGAGGGTGCCGCTGACCGGGGTAAAGTCCTCGTTCGCGCTGGCCGGACTCCCGTACGAGGATGGTTTGGTCGCGACGGCTGCCTCATAATCAACGTTCACTTCGCCGCTTGAGCCCCTCAAGCGCCATACATATACACTGGCAAATCCGTCTGCCTCTCCTACCGAAATGAACGAAGATAACAGGAGAGTGCCCGCCGGTTCGGGTTTACCATTATCGTTATCCCATATATAGACCCATGTATCAGCTACCGCAAAGCCGGCTTCGGTCTGGTACAGTTCGATTGAGAACGGCTCTGCATCATATTGTAAGAATCCGCTCTCATACGACTCCGCGATATTGTCCTCAAAGATAGGGATGGTGATCGTCTTTGTGTCTTGCCCGGCCGCGAACGTCAATGACCCTGTAGATGCTTTCGCATCATAGTCTTTGCCCGGCTCAGCAGGTCTTGATCCCGCATACCCCACCCCGAAATGAACAATTGCGCCTTCCTCAATATGATCCTTACGAATAACTGTAAGCGTGATAGAGCCATCCGACTCGTTGACTCCGTAGATCGGACTTGAAAACATGAACCGGTCCCCTAAAGCAGCATGAGCTTTGCTTGGAAACGATGGAAGAAAGGACGCGATCAGAATGAATACTCCCATTAGACAAATACTGCGCTTGATTCTTCTCAATGACATAATTAGTTGCTGCCTCCATTGGTTTCAATTTTTTTCAAAGAAAGCCATGCTGCATGATCTCTTCTTTCTCATCTGTCGCCTAAGAATTAGTCAGATGGTCTTGATCCAAAATGACAACTTCGGTAAACGTACCTACCGTTATATTGTCGATCCACGCATTCGGCGTAAAATGTATCCTGAATTTCTCGTTATACTCGCGAATCGAATCGTCTACTAGCGGGATTTGAATATTTTTAACCGTTTCTCCGACGTCAAAAGTCAGTGTCCCTTTCATTTGAATAAAATCAATCCCATTACTAGGATTGCTTCCATCTTTGGCCGACACGGGTGCCGTTGTGTAACCAACGCTGACCCGTCCCTTGGAGGTACCGCTGCGGATGACCGTGATGTAAGCCATGCCAGTCTCTTCCATGGCATAGTTGGTTTTGCTTTTGAATTCAAAATGAGCCGTGTCATTGTCAACAATCTCGATTCTCACAGTACTCGGAGAGGAAAGATAAGCATATTTTTCACCGGATACGATTGACAGCGAGACGATAAGAATTTCATTCGCTTCGGGAATCCCATCGTCGATGATCGGAATTTGGATCGTCTTCTTCGTTTCTCCTTCCTCAAACCGCACGGTCCCTCTATGATTATATTTGCTTGTCGCATAGCTGACCGTTGCTGCTCCGGAAGGCTGATCCCGCAGCACGTCAATCGCAGCGTAGCCCTGGTTTTCATTAACTTGAACATCACCGGGAGCAAACCGGATCCCGTTCGTTATCGGATCATCGTTTGTAATTTGTACATATTGATCCCGTATTTCCCCTAGATTTGCTCCACCTGCCGGATTGGTGAGAGAGAGATAAAAAGTCCGGTTGTGATCATAATTGTCGTTGTCGATAATAGGCACTTTGATTGTCTTTAATGATTCTCCATCTGCAAAAACGAGCGTACCGCTAACGCCTTCGTAATCAACGCCATCCTTCGCTCCCTGATAGTAATCTGCATGCGTTTTGTAATTAACCGTCACTTCCCCAGTCGTTCCTCCCCTGCGCTGGACGATTAGGCTGGCGGCTCCTGCATTTTCTTGTACCTTAATATTGGGACTGCCAAACTGAATCTTACCCGGTCCGATCGGGCCGCCATCGTCATCCAACACCTCTACATTTACACTTGTATTGGGGCCAAATACGGCTCCCTCAATATAGGAGGTGACGAAATAAACCTTTAATAAACGATTTCCTTGTGCAACGGTATCGTCTTTGAGTGGAAAAGAGATCGTCTTCGACGTTTCACCCGGGGCAAAGGTCAACCATAGTCCGCCCCCATTCGCAAAATAGACCACCTTGGCCGTGCCGGCGCCGTTCGTTCGGAAGACCTTCAGTTTAACGGTACCCGCCGACTCCTTGACGGACACAAAGTTGGTTTCAAACGAGATTTCACTCTGGCCTGCGGCATGAGCTTCGAGCTGAAACCCTGGAATCAAGAGTGTAACCGCAAGCAAGCATGCCAGTAGACAAAAGATCCTCATTTTCAGTTTTTGCATGACCACTACGTCTTCCAATTTAACCTCTCCCTTGCAAGAAATTTACTTTCTGTTTGTAAAAAAAAGATCATTAAGCCTGTCTTTTGTCCGGACAAGCTGCATGATCTCTTCTTCACGTTTTCCAATAATGATACAATTTGTATCTAATAGTTAATTTATACAATCGCACCTTCCTAGTCAAGGGCATATTCGACTATTAATAATTGGCCTAACTTATTCTCATTTGATTGTTGGCGATTTCACCTGCATGGATTATCATTTCAGCAATGTCGCGGACCTTATCCAATACCGCAAACCCCCACTCCTTATCCAGCGGAATAAAATCAAAGCCGCTCAGCCGATTATTGGGATCGCTTAGATTGTCACGCGTACTTACCGCTTAAGAAGCCGCTGGCCAGCGGACTCCACACCGTCAATCCGACGCCGCTTGCCTTCATGAAAGGAATGACATCATGCTCAATATCCCTCTGCAGGGATAGGTGAAAGGCCCGCTTATATCCGTTTCCAAATGGGGGGATTGGGGTAAGATAAGGGATGAGGCTCTACTATTCGTAAAAGGTGGTTGGCGATAATGAAAAAATCCGATAAACATGAAGAATATAATGAAATGTATAACGAAACCTCCAACACGGCAGCGGGAATAAATACGCCGAAGGACCATGAAGACTCCGGCCCTCTGGATATGGTTAGCGATGCTGTAGCCAATATCGTCGATAATGTCCAGCATACCTTCGATGGCGAGGATGAGAGAAAACAGAAGAAATAACCGGTTAAACAATAGGATAGATCTGGCGAAGCATGCTTGGTAAAAAACACAAAAAGTCGCATCCCCCGGCAGTGAAAGCTGGTAAGGATGTGACTTTTTGCGTTTCTTTGGTATCCTGAACGGGATTAAACCGGAAGAACCCGGACTGCCGCCTGCTTCCCGCTCACTTGAATGCCCGTCTGCTTCTTGCCGATATCGGCCAAATCCTTGAGCGCGCGTTCCAGCAGCTCCTTGGCCCTTGGCCCCTCCTTGCCTTGAATACGCACCACAAGCTCGACGGCATTGCCCGAAGCGAGCAGCTTCTGACTCTGCCGCAGCTTCGTATCGTAATCATGCTCCTCAATATGAGGCGTCAGCCTGATCTCCTTAACCTTAGCCGGCTGATCCTGCTTGCTTGCCTGCCGTTTCTCCACATTCTTACTCTGCTTCGCGGCTCCTTTACTCATCAGCTTACATGGCGGCGGGCTGCTCATTAAGGAAGTACAGACCAAATCCACCTTATGCCTCTTGGCAAGCAGCAGGGCCTCAGCCCGGGAGACGATGCCTAAATCCTCGCCGTTCAGCCCCGTTAGCTGCACCTCTGAAGCTTTAATTTGCTCGTTCATAATCATAGGTAAATGCGCTCCTCCTGCTGATTAAAGTCTAATCTGCTGCTGCGATTTCACGGATCAGCTTAGGCATCCATTCGTTCAGCTGCCTAAACTCGAATCCTTCCTTCTGAGCCTTGGCGTTATCGAAATACCAAGATGCCGGTATGCCGAATGGCGACCGGTTTATCGCTTCGGTTTCACTACGTACAACAGCCTTCTTGCCTGTCGCCTGTTCAATCCACGATAGCAGCTGCCCCGGTGTTGTTTCTCCGTCAGAGCAGGCATTAACCGGCCCTGTAACAGTAGACTGACCCAGCCAGAAGAGAAAATCTGCCGCTTCATCCGCGTCTATAAAGGATATTTTGGCATCAAGATTCGGAATCCCCATCGGCTCCCCGTTCTGCACATGCTCCACATGAAAATGCAGCCGCCGCGTGTAATCATCATGACCCAGCACAATCGGAAACCGAACGGCTGCGGCAGGAAAAGAAGCATGCCGGAAGAGAACGGCTTCTACAAGCCGTTTTCCTTCACCATAGTCAATCGTCGCAGGAGCAGGATCAGGAAGCGCATAACTGTAGGGATCAAATGCCGCCTCTGAAATACGTTCTTCATCAAACGGATATACACTGACCGATGAGGTAACGATGTATTTGCCGGTCCGATTCTCAAACAGCCTGACTGCCTCCTCGGCAGTCTCGGGCATATAGCAGATATTATCGTAGACGAGATCGTAAGCTTCCGAACCTAGCGCTTCCCGCAAGGCATCCGCATCCGTCCGATCCACATGCAATCGCCGGACCGCATCACCGAAGGAATCTTCCGTCAGTCCTCTTGTTACAATCGTTACCTCCGCCTGATGCCGGATGAACCGTTCTACGAGCTTCTTACCAAAAAATCTTGTGCCGCCTAGGATAAGCACCTTCTGCACCACCGCCATCAGCTCCTCTTCCGATTATTCCTGAATTCGTTGTCCTCAAAGCAGTTCTGTATCGTAAGCCGTCTTCTCCTGTACGATCGCTTTGACCGCTTCTAACTGCTTCATCTGCTGGTCCAGACTGCTGATATGCTGCTCCAGAATCGCTCTGCCCCTTACACGAAACCAGCCGATGAAGCTCGCCTCCATTGATAAGTACAATCTTACCAATTCCTGCGGATTGTTCAAGTAATTGCTGCGTATAAGCAGCCTCCCGAAGCGGAATTTCATGAGAAACAACCGGATGAATCCCGCCTCTGTGCAGCAAAATAAAAAGCGCAGCCAGATCCTCCAGGAACCATTCCGGCTGTACTTATCTTAAAGATGTAATGCTGTAAAAGAAAGCAGAGTTGCCGCTATCAGTTGTTTAGATATAAATTTTATATTCACTTACAAATAAATAGCTACTTGATAAATAGATGTGAAAGTTTCATAATTAAACTATTGGCTCATTGCCGTTTTGCCCGGGTGAGCACAGAATGGAGGTTACACAGAATATGAGTACTAATCCTACAGGTAACAAGGAATCCGGCACTACCCGGCAAGTTCCTATATCCGTATTAGATTTAGCACCTGTCAATGTCGGCACAACGCCGGCTGATTCGTTCCCCAAAACACTCGATCTTGCCCGTCATGCCGAGAAGCTCGGCTATAATCGTTACTGGCTTGCTGAACATCATAATATGTCCGGAATTGCCAGCTCCGCCACTTCCGTTGTAATCGGCTATGTCGCGGCCGGCACGAAGAAAATTCGCGTGGGCTCCGGTGGAATCATGCTGCCCAACCACGCTCCGATCGTTATTGCAGAGCAGTTCGGCACATTGGAATCGATGTATCCAGGCCGCATCGACCTCGGTCTTGGCCGAGCGCCGGGCTCCGATCAATTGGCAGCCCAAGCACTGCGGCGTGGACTCAGCAGCCACGGCCAGGATTTCCCTCAGCTGCTTAAGGAGCTTCGCGGCTTCTTCAGCTCCACCCCGGAATCTGCACGCTCTGTCCGCGCAGTTCCCGGAGAAGGCTTGAACGTCCCGATCTGGCTGCTTGGCTCAAGCGGCTTCAGCGCTCAATTAGCCGGCTCGCTCGGTCTGCCTTTTGCCTTCGCCAGCCATTTTGCACCGGATTATCTGCTGCCTGCGCTCCAGATCTACTACAGCAATTTCCAGCCGTCAGAGGTGCTTGATAAACCTTATGTGATGGTTGGCGTCAACGTCGTTGCAGCCGATACCAATGCGGAAGCAGAGCGGCTGTCAACCTCTCAGAAACAGCAGTTCCTGAACCTTATCCGCGGCAATCCGGGTAAATTAAACCCGCCGGTAGACAGCATGGATGGCTTATGGGCGCCGCATGAAGAAGCAGCCCTGCAGGAAAAACTAAGCTACTCCGTAGCTGGTGATCAAGCAGTTGTACGCGATAAGCTGCAGTCCATCCTCAAAGAAACACAGGCTGACGAACTTATCGTCACAGCGCAGATCTTCGATCACCAGGCCCGCCTGCGGTCATATGAAATTCTGGCTGAAGCAGCTAATCTGCAGCCTTTATTATAGATTTCAATAGCATCCTAAAAAAGTGAAGGCAGCCAATTAAGTTGGCAGCCTTTACTTTTTCATTGTGCACTGAGAAATTTCGACTGCAGCCCTCAGAACGGATACCAGAAACCCGGCAGCACCCACATCTTGAGCATAATCGAGCCGGCAAGCAGCAGTGCACTTAACCCAAGGAACAGATAATCCAGCGAGGTAAAGGTGGTTGCACGGTACCAGGTTCTTTTGCGCCGGCTTCCGAAACCTCTAAGCTCCATCGCATTCGTCACCGTCTCGACCCGGTCCAAACTGGATAGAAGCAGCGGGAATAAGATCGCCAGCAGCGCGCGAACTTTTCGTCCGAATCGGGGTCCGCCTCCCTGCAGATTAAGTCCTCTGGCCTGCTGCGCATACGAGATATGGTTGAAGTCACGCTGCACATCAGGCAGATAACGAAGCGCGATGTTCAGCGCATAGGTAATTTTGTACGTGATTCCCATGCCATTCAGACTGCTCGACAATCGGGACGGATTGGTCGTTAGAATGAACAGAATTGCCATCGGGAACACGGCGAGATATTTCACCATCAATGTCAAACTGTAGAAAGCTGTTTCCTTCGTAAGTGTACGCCCTGCAATCGTCACGAGCTGATGCTGGATCTCGACATATTTACCTGCATAAGAAGGCGTGAATAAGTTCGTTAGTATGCCCATCATGACAACGAATGAGATCAAGAAGCCCATCATGAACCGGATACGCCCAAACGGGATCCCCGACAACAAGAACAGCGATAGACCGCCGATAAAAAATATCAGCAGCACGCGCATATCGACAAACAGAATAACGGAAATATACCAAATAATGAGCAGCGCCAGCTTCGTTCTCGCATCCAGTCGATGCAGGGCGGAATTGCCGTGTATGTACTGAAAGTTAAGCTTCTTCATACTGTGCGCTCCCCTTCCTTTCCTCCGCTATGTATCTTCGAATCAGACGATCGGGCTGCTTAAGCGCAAGCCTTTTTCCTAATTCATACAGACTGGACGGACGAAGCTGCGAGCCGGTCAAGCGATCCTCATTCGCAAGCAGCGCCATCGTGCTCGTATCGGCCACAATTCGCCCCTTGCTGAGCACAAGCGCCCGATCCGTATATTCCATCGCTAAATGCATATCATGCGTAACCATGACAAGAGCGATGCCCTGCTTGGACAGTCCGTCGATGAAAGCCATCATCTCGCGGTAATGACGGTAATCCTGGCCAGCTGTCGGCTCATCGAGGAGCAGCAGCTTCGGATTCATCGCGAGCACGGAAGCAATCGTCAGGCGCTTCTTCTGTCCGTGACTGAGCGCCGATATCGGCCAATTCCGATAGCCTGCCAGATCGCATATTGCCAGCGCATGATCCACGGAACGCCCGATTTCCTCTTGGCTGAAGCCGGAATGCTTGGGACCTAGAAGAATCTCGGCAAGAACGGTATCCTGAGACAGCATATGATTCGGGTTCTGCATCACATAGCCAATTTGCCTGCCTCTCTCCGCGATATTCATGCCGCTTGCATTCTTGCCATTGATCGCAATACTGCCTTTCGTAGGCTGATACATACCCAGCATAAGCTGGGACAAGGTCGATTTGCCCGCTCCATTATGGCCAAGCAGCGCGACTCGTTCACCGGGTTGTATCGCAAAAGAGACCTCGCTTAGAACCTGCACATGCGGCTCATAACCGAAATGGACGCCATGAAAGGAGATAATCGGCAGGGTCTCGTCCGTGTTCCGATCATGGCCTGAAGCTGCCTCAATAGACGCTTCATTCTCACCATTACTCAACCACCTGCTGACGATCGGGGCTGTTTCCTCCACGTCCACCTCATCCACTCTAAGCGGCAAATCATCTGCCGTATAGCTGCAGCCGACCTGATGGAGTGCCTCCAGATAGAGCGGATGGCGAATGCCCGCTTCCTTCAATAAACCGGAGCTTAACATTTGAGCGGCAGGCAGATCTGCGACAATCGCACCGTCCACCATCAGCACAATCCGATCAACGCCATATGCGATGACATCCTCGATTCGGTGCTCAACGATGATCACCGTCTTACCCGCTTGCTTATGTATACGTTCCATCAGCTCCATCATCTGAAGACCGCTTACCGGATCCAGATTCGCAAGCGGCTCATCGAGCAGCAGCACCTCGGGATCAATTGTGAGAATACCTGCGAGCGCCACCTTCTGCTTCTCCCCGCCTGAGAGCTCCTGCGGACTGCCATCCATGTATTGGACCATGCCAACCCGCTCAAGGGCTGCCTTCACCTGCACTTCCATCTCCCGCTGCGGCACTTCCCGATTCTCGAGGCCAAAGGCCACATCTTCCGCTACCGAAAGCCCGATGAACTGCCCCTCCGGATCCTGCAAAATCGTTCCGACCTTCTCTGAAATCTCAACGATAGGCATCTCTGTGATCGGCTTGCCGTCAATCATAACCGCTCCCTGCAGCTCGCCTTTATAGCTGTGCGGAATTAATCCATTGATGCAGCGGGCTAACGTCGATTTGCCGGACCCGCTGGGCCCGGCAATTAATATTTTCTCACCTGGATAAATATCGAGGTTAATCTGGCGAATCGTCGGATGCTTCACACGCGGATACGTATACGTCACATCTTGTATCGAAATGATCGGCTTCATATCTAGCTGTCCTTTCTGCAGAAAAGTCCTCCAGCTCCGAAGCGTTAGAGGACTTTCGTTAATCGTTGCTCTTATGTAGTGCCGCGTTTATTTGCCAATTTCCAGGCCCGCCATGGAAGAATTGCGTTTCGCAATCGCTGCAATAAGTAGAAGACCAAGCGTAGCACTCCAAGCTGTATTCACGATAATGGAAGGCAATGACCAGCCCGCGAGGGTCGTCTCAATCGGAGTTCCCGTCGCCGCGTCATACAAGGTTGCGCCGATGAGTCCAACTACGTTACCCGCGAAGTTCAGCAGAATAATCCATAGATAATGGATGCCTTTGATTCTTCCGTTAGATAGATCCAGCCCCTTCAACAGATAGGCAAAGCCGGCGAACAAGCCGATGACCCCATTGCCGACATCCCAGTTAATCCAGATTTGACCGGAGAACAAATCCACGATGATATTCCCGATCAGGCCGGCGAAGAAGCCGACTAGCGGACCGAAAAGCGCCCCGATCAGCGTCAGAATAACAATTGCCGGACGCAGGCTGTTTCCCCCGACAGGAATAAAGTTCGTTGCGTACGAAAGCAGGCCGTACAGCACCGCGCCAATTCCGATTACAACAACATTTTTGGTCGATAAGGACCAGGGTGACTGCTTTTGAATCGACATGTAATCCCTCTCTTCTCCCTATTAATAGGATAGCAGTTTCATGGTAAATGATGTAATTTAAACGGATTATATCATCCGTTCACACAATGTTCAATACCTTTATTTTGTGTAATCCAATTGGATAACTAGTATTTAAAAGAGATCAGCAAAAAGGACGGAACCGCTGGCTCCATCCTTACTGAAATCTAATATCACATGAATGAATTCTCTGAATTATTAAGTCCTCTTAGGTTTCCTGCCGGCAATGTATACACCTGCAAGAATAATAATTAACCCCGCTAACATATTCCATTTGATCCGCTCATCCAGCAGCGTATACCCCCAGATGAGCGCTGTCGACGGTACGATATACGTAACCATTGAGGCAAACTCCGGACTTCCCCTCTGAACCATGTAGTAGAACAGAATATAAGCGAAGCCTGACCCGAACACGCCAAGCCCGATAATCATCGGAATATTGGACATCGACCCCAGATCCTGCGTTGAAATCGACTCCGTGGTCAGCGCCATGACACCGCTTAGGACCGCGCTGCTCAGCAGCGTCCCGTACGTGATTTGATACATCGTGCATCCCCTGCCGAACAGCCGCTTGGACAGCTGTGATCCAAACGCATAGCAGATGGCGGAGCCCATCATCATGAGAAATCCGGCATGATCCACGGAGATCAGCGATCCGGGTCTAACACCGAGCAGCACAATCAGACCGACCGTTGCAGCAGCCAGGCCGATCCACTGCATAAGGTTCGACTTGCTCCGGAAGAACAGAATACCGACAACAATCGTCCACACGGGTGTAGTCGCGTTTAATATAGAGGCTAAGCTGCTTGTCAGCCTCGTCTCACTGAAGCCGATGAGCGTCCATGGGATAGCCGTGTTGACCGCAGCCATAACGACCATCCCGCCCCAAGGAATGGTGCGGAATCCGAAAGGCTTCTTCAGAATCAGCATCATGAGGAGGACCACAATAAGCCCGCAGGTTGACCGCAGACAAGCGATTGTCCATGGCCCGAAGTCATGCAGCAGCATTTTGATAAAATAAAACGATCCGCCCCAAATGAGGCTGAGCAGTAGAAGTGCGGCATAGATAAGAGGCACTGGTGTTCCTTCTTTCTGTTGTGATTTTCTTCGCTAGGCCGCAGTTAATCAGTCCGGGTGATACTTGTATTTCTCCAAATCCACAAGCCCCGCCTCGCTGAGCAGAACGCCCTCTTCTTGCAAATAATAGGTCTGGGAGAAGCGGCCCTCATCATCCTTAATGACAATCTCCCCTTTGGCATTCACAACCCTGTGCCACGGCAGATCATGCTTCGCGCTCAATGAATGCAGAATCCGCACGACCTGCCTTGCTCCTCTGGGACTGCCTGCTTGCTGAGCGATCTGCCCGTATGTCATGACATAACCTGCAGGAATCCCTTTAATGACATTAACAACTTCCTGGGTAAAAGGTTTCATGTCCCATCACCTCCCGCCGCTCTTAGGCCGAGCGTTCTCCCCCGTTCCACACCAACCATGAACCATCCGATTGCTTCGGCAAATGTCTCCGGCAGCTCAGCCACGCTCAAATGCACCGCCATTTCTTCGGTTATCCGCTCCCTATCATCGCCATGAAGAGCGACCAAGCGGGCAAGCTGCTCCCACTCCCCAATATCCGCCAAAAAAGCATCCCGGCTCACAGGAACACCGTGAGATTCCACAAAAATTTGAACGCCCTCATATTCATGCAGCCGATCCATCAGACTCAGAAAGCCTGCACTCGTATAGGAACGCGGTCCTCCGTACACCGATGGCCCAAGCGCATCGCCTAAGAATAAAACCTTGTCCTCCCGCACATAGACGTAACAGGAGTCCTCCGAATGGTCGCCGCCCACATGCTGAATTTCACAGCTAATCCCGCCAAGATCAATCCGAATCCGATCTTCAAACTGTACATCAGGCTCAATGATTTCAATGGATCGTTCAGACTCCACTCCATATTCTTCTTTCATGTCCTTAACGGTTGCCGCGCTAAGCATCTCCTGTTGGACCAGCGTCTTCATAGTCTCATCCGACCAGTGATACCGGGCAAGATCACGAAGAGTCTTGACCGTCCCCGAATGAGCTATAGCCGGCACGCCCCACGCTGACATTCCAAAGGTATGATCCCAGTGCCAGTGCGTCAGTACCATGAGATCAGGCAATTTGACTCCCCGCCTCTTGAGCGCTTCCCGAAAAAGCCCGGCATGCGCAGGCGAGTTCCCCGCATCCATAAGCAGCGTTCTGCGCTCTCCAACAATCGCGGCCAATATCGGCCGATCCGTCTCATGCTCCGCATGCATGATCCATATATGCGCACTTATTTGCTCGAATTTCGACATTCCACCATCATTCCTTTTAGCTTGATCCACTCTCTTCGAGTATACAGCCTGGGAGCCTAACAAAAAACCTCACAGCCCCTTTTGAGCAAGCCCACGATTCACCGCAGATGGCAGAGTAAAGAAGAACTTCTCTCCGATGTGATCGGATTTGCTGCAGATCAAGCCAAGCGGCGATTCCGGATACTGGCAGTGCACTTGCAGATTTGCAGATTCTGTTTGAAAATATGCTGACGTCCATCGGCATCCATTTCGGGATGCCTTCACCCTCCCTGCATAAAATGTTTGCGGGCATGCTGGATTCACAAGCGCTGATTATGCAGTACAAAGAGAACTTCTTGGCTCCCCGCCGCGCAGCCAATGCAGAGATCTTAAGAAGAGGCATTCAAAGCGGGGAAATTCACGAAGATGTGAATATGGAGATTCTCATTGATTTGATTAGCGGCGCTTACTTCTACTGCTTACTGTTCAAACCGAATACGATAACTTCAGGCGCTTGGCTTCAAGAAGTATTCCAGCTGCTCGACAAGGATGTCTCCAAACCTTAAGCGGAACTCTATCTCCTACTAGACGGTTATATGATGTCTAAACTGGATTTCCTCCAGTATAGGGATCGGCTGCGGCTTAACTGAAGAAGCTATACTGGATCTTTCCAGCTATTCTGCGGGAAATGGGCATTTTAAAGCGCTAAACTGCAGTTAGACTATTTAGTAGACACGCCTTAATGGAAGACCTGTATACTTAAAAATAAAAAGGTCGA
>NZ_JBHSOW010000045.1:0-24773 GCF_042656405.1 Paenibacillus solisilvae
GACGTATATGTGCACCAGAGATGCGTATTAATTCCCTTCGATTAAAGCTCGTTATCGTCCCTGACGGGACACACTCTAATGCATTGCCCGTCTCCGTCCTAGGCGAGAGAGAATTCGTTGCCATTCCAATGCGGCAACGTATTTCTTCGTTTTGTTCCATTCATGTTTCCGAATTGAGCAGACTCCGCGGGAGTTCCTTTATTGTCACGAAGTGACAATAGCAATGTAAAGTCTTGTCACAACGTGACAATCGAGCCCGCCTGCATAGTTTATGAGAACCGTCTCTTAAGCTCAATCGTTATACCTTTCCGGGTGTCCAGAGGGCCGGGGCCCTCGGGGTCCCTCCTCTGGAGGGATTTAGAGAGGCGATTGAAGATTTAGGGAGGGGATTGAAGATTTAGAGAGGCGATTGAAGATTTAAGGTGGTTTTGAAGATATAAGCTCGGGGTTGAATCCTCACAAGCGGGATCGAAAAACTTCATAAGGAGATGAAAACGGGTGTCTCGAGGGCGGAGCCCTTTGAGTCCTTCCTGCAGAGGGATTTCGGGAGGCTTCAGGGCATAAATCTCTTAGATTGTTCATAGACTTGTACTAGAGAACGTGGACAAGGAGAGAATGATATGAACCCAAAAGCGCGCATTACGTATCGTTTCGACAAACAAAACGGCACACGTGTAGAGCAGAAGACAGAAGAGACTGAGCGTAAAGCGAAATCCAATGTCGTCTCTTTTTTTCAAGAGGAAATGAAATTCACCTCCGAAATCGGTTCTTGGAACAGCCCTTTTCAGAATGATGCACATGCTTTAGAGCAGCTTATTCGGGATACCGACCATCAACCGCAAAGCAGCCCACCCGTCAATAAAGAGAATGCAACAAAGTCTTACGGTCCAATTAAGGCAATCTCCCATAAGTCTGTTCAGTATGATGAGGATTACGCAGAAGATATGATTTTGCTTGGAGACGAGAAGGTGAATCGTAAGCTGCAGACTGATATAGAACCTCAGCACCCTCAGAAGGAACAATTTCAAAGGCAATCCTACCCCATCATCGATCTCGACGAAGTCGAGGAATACGAGATGGATCTTCAAGAAAGAAAAATAAAGTCGCTGAGCTCCTTCAAAACTGCTGCCAATTACAGGTCCACCCGCGGACCTTCCTGGTTTAAAGTATTTGCTTCGGTAACTGCGGCTATTGTTACTGGTGCGTTATTTGGTTATTTTGTACTGGCTTTATTCACGAACAATCCTGCAGCGGATAATACAGCCGGCACTCAGCCCTCAGAAACGACGCTTGGAGAGGCAGCTGCCAATACGGGTAAAAACAGCGATGCGGCTAAATCAAATTCAACTACAGACGGCCAAGGAAAATCAGCAGCCGGAACGGCCAATAATCCGGCTTCAGCTGCTGATTCCACGCCAAAGGTGAAAGTTCAAATTCCGGCAGCCTCTTATTTCATGCTGCAGTACGGCGTTTTTAGCAATAAAGAAGGTTTGGATGCAGCCGTGAACGAGTTAAAGGATAAAGGATTGTCGGCAGCTCCACTTACAACGCCGGATGATTTCCGGGTCTATGTCGGGGTGTCAACCGATCAGAGTCAGGCCCAGCTTCTCAGCCAGACGCTTTCGGATATGGATGTGTATGTGAAACAGATTGATGTGCCGGCGTTGAATCAGATCGGATTTAAGGGGGATGCCGCAGTCGTCGAAACCTTTTTCAAGCAGTCCAATGAGCTCATCAGGCAGTGGGACGCCATGACACAGGAAGGGTTAAGTGGAAACAGCGCTGCTGAAGCGGGTAATTGGACTGAGAAGCATCAGGAGTGGACGAAAACAGCAGCTCTTGTAGAAACGGGTATTGTAAACAAGTCTGACAAAGCGGCTCTTTTGAAATTTGAACAAAATATGAATACGGCCGCGATGACGGCCTCCGAATACGCGAAGAAACAAGCGGATGCTTACTTATGGTCGCTGCAGACCGCCCTCATGGAAGCTATCTTTACCCAGAAAGCATGGTTTGTGTCTATGGATGCATTGTAAAGCCCAACTATGGCGGGTATAATGGACTGTGTGTGTCATATTATGGCGAGGGACGTTGGAAGATGAAGAAAAACTTTTGGATGCTGCTTCTTTTCATCGTAATCGGTTTGCTGACAGGCGCTTTGGTGTCGCGTTGGCTTGCTCCCGTCTCGGGACTTTCGTTTCTTACCAAAACGTCTGAAGTCACGTGGAAGCCATCAGCGGATTTGCTGGTGTTCAGCTATAATATTACTTTGAGGATTGATTTGAGCTTACTTAGCATGATTGGTGTTATCCTAGCGATTTGGATCTACCGCAAAATGTAAAAAGATGCATGTGTGCTTAAGGAGTGCTACGATGAACGCACCACTTCATATGGATTCGTCAGACGTCTGCCAGCTTGTGCTGGCTTCATCTTCTCCACGCCGGCGGGAATTGGTCGCTTCGCTTGACCTTTCCTTGCCGGTTCTCATTTTGTCGACTGATACCGATGAGCAGACGCCCGAGCATTGGGCTCCGCAGCAGATTGTTGAGCAGCTTGGTCTTCGAAAGGCACTTGCAGCCGTACGGATGCTGGCAGATGCCGGGGATCGCTCACATTCGCTCGTCATCGGCGCAGACACTATCGTTGTTTTGGATGGCGAGGTCATGGGTAAACCCGCAGATCAAGCTGAAGCGGTAAGCATGCTCAGCAAGCTGCAGGGGCGTCAGCACGACGTGTATACAGGCATTGCCTGTGTAGATACGTTGAGTGAACGGCAGTACATAGCACATCGTATGACTCGTGTGCAGATGAAACCGCTGAGCTTAGCTCGTATTGAGCGCTATGTTGCTTCCGGAGAGCCGATGGATAAAGCGGGAAGCTACGCGATTCAAGGTCTTGGCGCCACTATCGTTGATCGAATCGATGGCTGCTATTTTAACGTTGTCGGACTTCCGCTATCTCTTTTATCGGACATGCTGGCTTCTTATGGGGTAGAGGTCTTTTAAGGAAAGCGTTATTTAACCGGACAAATCAAACAACACATTCTTCAGAAGGCAGGGAAGGGCATGGAAGCGCAATCGTATGTGCTGAAGGATGTCCCCAATGAAGACCGACCAAGAGAGCGCCTGATGATGATTGGGGCAGAAGCATTAAGTCATGCGGAACTGTTGGCCATCCTGCTTAGGACCGGTACCAAACGTGAGTCCGCTGTACTGCTGGCAACAAAGATTTTGAACCAAAGCGGTGGCCTGAGAGGCCTTGTCGATATGAGTATAGAAGAAATGACGGCGATCCGCGGCATCGGTCCGGCCAAGGCTGTTCAGCTCCGCGCCGGAATTGAGCTCGGACGCCGTCTATCCAGAAGCCAGCAGGGTGAACTGCCGACAATTAGGAAACCAGCCGATGCAGCAAATCTTTTAATGGAGCAGCTTCGTTATTTAAAGAAAGAGCACTTCATCTGCTTATTTTTGAACACAAAGAATCAAGTTATATTACAAGAAACCTTGTCAGTGGGAACACTGAATGCATCTCTTGTACACCCGCGTGAAGTTTTTCGGGCTGCAATGAAATGCAGCAGCGCTTCCCTTATCTGCGTTCATAATCATCCGAGCGGTGATCCTACACCAAGCCCGGAGGATATCGCATTAACAAGACGACTTTATGAAGCTGGCGAGCTGGTCGGCATCGACGTGCTCGACCATTTGGTAATAGGTGACAATCGCTTCATAAGTTTGAAGGAGCAAGGGTGCATGTAATATAATAAGATAGATTTTCTTTAGAATAGAAAGGAAGATTAGAGATGTTTGGTGGTTTTACGAAAGATTTGGGAATTGACCTTGGGACAGCTAATACGCTTGTATACGTAAAAGGAAAAGGCATCGTAGTAAGGGAACCCTCTGTGGTTGCGATACGAACGGATACGAAAACAATTGAAGCCGTAGGCGAACATGCCAAGAAAATGATCGGACGGACCCCTGGCAACATTCGCGCTATACGTCCAATGAAAGACGGCGTTATTGCTGATTTTGAAACGACAGCAACGATGATCAAATATTTCATTCGTCAAGCACAGAAACAGCGTTCATTATTTCCGCGTCACCCGAATGTAATGGTATGCGTTCCTTCCGGAATTACTGCGGTGGAGCAGCGTGCGGTTAAAGAGGCGACAGAGCAGGCGGGAGCTCGCGAGGCGTTTACGATCGAAGAGCCGTTTGCAGCTGCAATCGGAGCCGATCTGCCCGTGTGGGAGCCGACAGGCAGCATGGTTGTCGATATCGGCGGCGGTACAACAGAGGTCGCGGTTATTTCGCTTGGCGGTATTGTTACAAGCCGTTCCATTCGAGTTGCAGGCGATGAAATGGATGAAGACATTATCCAATACATCAAACGCATGTATAACCTGATGATTGGTGAGCGTACGGCTGAGCAATTGAAAATGGAAATTGGATCTGCACTCACAATCGAAAAAGCTGAAACAATCGAAATCCGTGGCCGTGATCTTGTAACAGGCCTGCCTAAGACACTTCCGATCTCTTCTGAGGAAATTTGCGAAGCTCTTGCCGATACGGTTAATTCGATTGTGGATGCTGTAAAAGTTACGCTCGAGAAATGTCCGCCGGAACTTTCCGCTGATATTATGGATCGTGGAATTGTGCTTACTGGGGGAGGAGCGCTTCTTCGTAATTTGGACAAGCTGCTGTCCCGCGAGACGGGTATGCCTGTTATCGTTGCCGAGAATCCGCTGGATTGCGTGGCGATCGGTACTGGACGCGCGCTTGATAACATTGATTTATTCAAAACTCGGGGAGGTCCAGTCACTCGTTCCAAACGATAAGCGTCCGCTCTGCATGGGAATGGAACTAGGATGATTGGAATGGGCTGGTGAATAAAACATGTTTAACTGGATGCGTAATAGACGCATGTTTGTCCTAATGATCGTGTTTATTGTTTTTGTCGCTGTCATGGGATTCTCCATCGGTGATCGCAAGAAGCTGTCTTGGCCGGAGAACTTCGTGCTAGATTCATCCGCATTCATGCAGGAGTGGTTTTACAGGCCCGCTGGCTATATAGCGGGCTTGTTTAAAGATGTAGCGAATCTGCATGATGTCTATAAGGAGAATGAACAGCTTCGTATCGCTGCTGCTGCATATGCGCGCGACAGCATTAAGTTCAATGAAATTGAGAAGAAGAATGAAGAATTACAGGAAGCGCTGAACTTCACCGAGCGGCAGAGGTCGTTAAATGATTACAAATATCTGATTGCTCAGGTTGTCGCCGTCAGCACGAATCCATATGATGAGACGATACGTATTAATCTAGGCTCCAAAAATGGCATCCGATTGAACATGGCAGTTATCGCAACGCAAGGAAAAGGCGGGTTAGTCGGCATTGTTACGCGCGTCGACCCTTTCTATTCATCCGTTATGCCTCTCACCGAGCTGAACGAGAACTCTACGAAGGCTATTGCAGCTACTGTGCTTGGCCGCGAGAAGGAATCATTCGGGATTATCGAGAGTTATCATAAAGAAACCAGCAAGCTGACGATGACGAAAATTGCGGAGACGGACAAGCTGACCAAAGGCGATACAATCATTACCTCAGGAAAAGGGAATGTTTTTCCGCAGGGGATCGTTATCGGGACCGTTGATTCCAGCCAGGTCGGGGATTTTGGTTTGACGTACACAGCTACGATTACACCGGCAGCAGATTTTAACCATCTTACTGAAGTATTCGTCGTTCAAGATCCGGAAGCGGAGGAGACCGGCAAATGAGTATGCAGCGTATCGTGCTTGTTATGCTGCTCTTCTTCATATCGGAAGGCACAATTTTCTATTGGCTGCTGCCAGATAGTTTAGTTGGACGAGTAGTCCCCATGTTTACACTCGCATTTGTCTTATTCTCAGGTCTCTATCGGGGCCGTCATACGGCACTCATTCTTGGGATGGCTTTTGGCTTGCTGCAGGATTTGTCTTTCTATGGACTTATTATCGGTGTTCATTCCTTTTCAATGGGGCTTGTCGGCTATTTGACCGGACTTCTGATGGAGCGAAAAAGAAGCACACTTCTTATGGCTGTGACGATGATCGGCTTATCGACGCTCGTTTTTCAAACATTGAACCATTTTATATACAGTGTGTTTCGTTTAACCGACCAAACCTATGAGTGGGCGCTGTCCCAGCATATACTGCCGAGTCTGTTTCTGCAGCTTATCTTTGCGATCATCATCTATGTGCCTGCGAGGCGCTGGTTTGAGGGAAGCGTCAAGAAGAAGAGCGAGAAAGAAGAAGAATAGCCAGGCAGGCAGGAATTGGCATGCAAGAACAAGAATCGTATAGAGAGAGAGAAGGAGGGACGAGCGTGACCGATAAGCAGCACATTACAATAAAAGGCGTCAAAGAAGGTTTGGTTTTTCTTCTCGACGACGATTGTGAATTTTCCGCCTTGCTAGATGAGCTTCAGTACAAATTGGAAAAGTCGCATCAACAGCTGCTGACCGGTCCGATCGTTCATGTGCATGTGAAGCTCGGTTCCCGTCACTTAGAAGAAGAGGATAAGGAACGTATACGAGCCGCGATTCGACAGCAGGGAAACCTGCTCGTTCAATCGGTTGAGAGTAACGTACCGGAGGAAATCAAGCCGGATGACGGAAGAAATTTAAAAATATTAACGGGCATTATACGTTCTGGACAAACCATTGAACATGACGGGAATTTGCTGCTTATGGGCGATCTGAATCCAGGCGGAAGATTAATATGCACCGGAGATATATATGTAATGGGTGCATTGCGCGGGTTGGCACATGCAGGTACCAATGGTCTTGAGAATGCAATCATCGCTGCATCGCTGCTGCGTCCAACGCAGCTCCGTATCGGAGAGGTGATCAGCCGTCCGCCGGATGAATGGATGACTGGCGATGCGGCTATGGAATTTGCTTATTTAAACGAAGGCGTTATGAAAATCGATAAAATGACTCAATTGCATCGCATGCGCAAAGAGCCGGTCGTTTTCAAAGCTTAGTTGCAGGTGTACAATGTACTTATCTGTCATTCGGGCTCCTGTTAAGAGGAGTAAGGCTGCAGCGGGGAGTGTTAGTCATGGGAGAAGCAATAGTAGTAACATCGGGTAAAGGCGGAGTCGGCAAAACAACGACTTCGGCTAATGTCGGAACGGCGCTGGCCTTGCTGGGGAAAAAAGTTTGCATGATCGATACCGATATCGGCTTGCGTAATCTGGATGTTGTCATGGGTCTTGAGAATCGTATTATTTATGATTTGATCGATGTCGCAGAAGGGCGCTGCCGGTTGAATCAAGCGCTTGTGAAGGATAAACGATTCGAAGAATTGTATATGCTTCCAGCTGCCCAAACTAAGGACAAGCATGATGTGACGCCGGAACAAGTCCGGGATATGGTGCTTGAGCTGAAGAAAGAGTTTGATTACGTCATTATTGATTGTCCGGCGGGAATTGAGCAGGGCTTTCGCAATGCGGTAGCAGGAGCAGACAGAGCGATCGTTGTTACGACGCCAGAGAATGCTGCCGTACGTGACGCAGACCGTGTCATTGGTCTGCTGGAACAAACTCAGGTTCCAGCCAGGCTCGTCATTAACCGGATTCGGGCGAACATGGTCCGCAGCGGAGAAATGCTGGACGTCGATGAGATTTGCCAGGTTCTGGCGGTTGATTTATTAGGTATTGTACCTGACGATGAGAAGGTCATTAAATCAGCAAATGCAGGAGAACCGACAGTAATGGACCCTTCATCACGTGCTGCAATTGCTTACCGCAATATTGCGCGCCGGATGCTTGGTGATATGGTACCGCTTATGCCGCTTGAAGAGAAATCGAGCGCATTCAAACGATTCCGTAAGTTCCTTGGAATAGGATGATTCAACATTGTTTACTAAACTCAAAAAAATAGACATCAGTATGATTCTCATCCTTCTGGCCTTCATGGTGGTCAGCACACTGCTCGTCCACAGCGCCACTTACGGTAATCCGGACTACGCCAATTACGACTTGAAAACCGTTATTTTCTTTGGACTCGGTTTTTTTGTAGCTATCATGGTCACAATCATTGATTACCGGGTGTTTCTGAAATCGTGGCTTTTTCTATATTTACTCGGTAATGTGCTCTTGGTCGTTGTTTTCTTGACCGCTCCATCCATTAATGGAGCAAGAGCATGGTTCCAGCTGCCGGGCGGATTGCAATTTCAACCAGCGGAAATGGTAAAAATCATTTTGATTATTACCACGGCCTATCTGATGGGAAGAAGACAAGGGGACACACTTCGGGTACGTAAAGATTTGCTAGTCATCGCCGGTCTTGCCTTCGTGCCGTTTGCATTGGTCATGATTCAGCCGGATCTCGGGAATGCAATTATCTATCTGGTCATTCTCCTTGGGATGCTCTGGATTGGCAACGTCAAGTATTCACATGTCCTGCTCGGACTGACGATTATTGTAGGCGGTTTGCTGCTATTCATCTTCCTCTTTAATACGTATAATAAGCAAATCCATGATTACCTCTACGAGAAGGAAAAAGTGCACTGGTATGAGCGTATTAATGGTTTCATTAATCCCGAAACAGCTTCGGAAAAAGAGATCTATCAAGCAAGTAAAGCGAAGATTGCCATCGGCTCAGGCGGTTTGATGGGGGATGGCTACATGAAGGGCGAATCCAAGAATCGTAAATTCATTCCTTATCCCTATTCAGACTCGATATTCGTCGTTATTGGGGAGGAATTCGGATTCCAGGGTGCTGCCGTCGTGCTCATGCTTTATTTCTTGCTTATTTATAGGATGATTATCATCGCCTTTCAGTGCTATGATTTAAGAGGCTCCTTCATCATCATAGGAATCGTGTCGATGTATGTATTCCAGGTATTCCAGAATATCGGGATGATGATCGGACTTATGCCAATTACGGGAATCACACTGCCATTTATCAGCTATGGCGGTACCTCGCTTCTTCTGAACATGCTTTGTATAGGATTGGTCTTCAGTGTCAAAGCCCACCAGGAAAAATACGAGATGGCCGAGTAGTCGTTTAGCGAAATCCGCTAAGCGGCTTTTTGCTATGTCCGCATTTGTAAGGATAGATCCGAAACAACATAAACAAGCTCTCTCCCTCATATAGATAAGTGAACAAGCCTTATGTGGAGGGATGAGCAATGGACACGAAGAAAAGTATCCGTCAACGCCGGCAGGAGCGGATCCGCCTTATCATGAACGAGAAGCAGCAAGGAACGGGGACGCAGGCCCGTCTTGATAAGACGCCGGATGATTTCATGCCTCCCATTATTGCAAGGGATATGAAGCCGGAATTGGAGCAGGATCCGGAGAGATTATGGAAATCGCAGCCTAATCCCTGGGAGAGTGCGGGCTGGAGAGTGCCTCCCATTCCGAGTAAAAATAATTTTCAAACAAAAGACGGTGGGGGCGGTCAATCTGGTCCTGATTTAAAATTTATTGGCAGAGGGCTGTTTATCCAGTCAGCGATATCTGCGGCCTTATTCATTATTTTGTTTGCGATGTTCCGATTGGATAATCCGGCGGCCAAACAAGGGCAGCAGCTCGTTACGGCTGCACTTACTGAAAACATGGATTTTGAATCTGCCGCCGAGTGGTACAAGCAGGTTTTCTCGGGTGCGCCTTCGTTCATACCGAGCTTTGGCAAAGATGACAACAATGCAGCAAAGCTCGCTGAAGGGGAAGTTGAGCTTCCGATCATAGCTCCGCTTGCAGCAGGATCTGTCGTACGGACATTCGCAGAAACGTTAAGCGGGGTTGAGATTGCAGGACATTCCGAAGAAGCCGTATTAGCTGCTGAAACCGGACGTGTTCTGCTCGTGACGGATGATGAGAATACAGGGAAGACCGTTGTTATTCAGCATGCAGATAATCGTGTGACGGTATATGGACGGCTGGGGCTCGTTCAAGCGGCGGTCAATGATTGGGTAGAGGCCGGCCAGTCGATCGGCAAGCTGTCCGCGGCTGGGACGGATGCGCCCGATGGGCAAAGCTTGTTATTCTTCGCCGTGAAGGAGAAAGGAAAATACGTCAATCCTGCTGATGTGGTTCCGATTGATTAGAGCGGCGGGTATTAAATGGTCGATCCACCCTTTATTCGTTCTCGTTATGATGGCTTCTATAGTGACCGGCTATTTCGTAGAGCTGATCACTTTATTTGCCATTGTTTTGGTCCATGAGCTCGGGCATGTCGTAGTGGCGCGCGGCTTTGGCTGGACCGTTCGAGAAGTGAAACTGCTTCCATTCGGCGGTGTAGCCGAGGTCGAGGAAGCGGGCAGCCTTCCCTCGCGGGAAGAGGCCATCGTCGCTATTGCAGGGCCGCTGCAAAATCTATGGATGGGCATCCTTGCTTGGTCCTTCGGCCAGATGGGCGTTTGGAATGGAGATTGGTCAGACTATGTATGGAGAGCCAACCTGATGATCGGTTTATTCAATCTGCTCCCGATTCTTCCGCTTGATGGAGGCAAGCTGATGCAGGCTGCCCTCAGTCAAACACTTGCTTTTCATCAAACCTTAGTATGGGGTATAAGAGTCAGTCTTGCATTCAGCCTTATTATGATCGGTTATTCGATTCTTCCCCTGTTTCACTTAGACAGCTCCGGAATTCAATTAAACTTATTGGCGGTTGGCTTGTTTTTATTTTTTACGAATTGGATGTCAAACCGGCACATCCCGTTTCTGTTTCTCCGATTTCTGACCAATAGGGGATCCTCTTCCTCCCGTTCCATCACGAAAGGGGTATGGGCGCTTCCGATCATCGTTACTAGAAGGCATACGGTTTCTGCAGCACTTCGTTTATTCAAGCGGGACAGCTATCATCTTGTGATTGTAATGGAAGAGCAGGGCCGTATCCTTGCCGTACTTCCGGAACAAAAGCTTGTAAACGGATTTTTAGCCGATGGAAAGTCAGATCGTGCAGTTTTGGATCTTTTCATGTAAAATATAGAGTAATAGATAGACTGGGAAGGAGGTCGAAACGATGAAACGAATGATTGTTCACGGGCAAAAAGAGATGCTGCAAATCGGGGTAATCGACGGTAACCGGCTGATCGAGTTTTATATGGAGAAGTCAGATAACGTTGGACAGCTCGTTGGCAGTGTTTTTAAGGGCCGAATAGTCAATGTGCTTCCGGGTATGCAGGCAGCATTCGTAGATATCGGACTTCCTAAAAATGCTTTTCTATATATCGATGATGTCCTGCATCCGCATCTTGAACGCCAGCCTGCGGTTAAGCCTTCGGTTGATCAGCTTCTGAAGGCGGGTCAGGAAATCGTTGTCCAAGTGATGAAAGAGCCTTTGGGAGGCAAAGGGGCTCGGGTAACCACGCATTATTCTCTCCCTGGACGCTTTCTGGTTTATATGCCGCATGCAGACTATGTTGGCGTTTCCAAGAAAGTGAATGGTGAGCAGGCACGTGCCAGAATGCGCGCAACAGGTGAATCCATTCGCCAGAAAGGCGAAGGTGTCATCATGCGGACAGCCGCCGAGGGAGAGAGCAGTGAATCGCTGAAAGCGGACGTTCAGTTTCTCCGTGAACTCTGGCAAGGAATCGAGAAGCGGGCGATTCATGCCGAGGCTCCTTCCGAGCTTCACCGCGAGGCGGATTTGGTGCATCGGTTGGTCCGGGATTTGCTTACCTCCGAGATGGATGAGATCTGGATTGATGATCAGGCAAGCTACTTGAAGACGGAAGCTGTTATGCAGCAGATGGCTCCATCCATGGTTACACGTATGCGGCTGTTTGAGAAGCACAGCCAGGTGCCGCTATTTCAAAAATACCGGATCAATGAGCAGCTGCAGGAAGGCTTTGAACGTCGGATCAGGCTGAGCAGCGGCGGTGATCTCGTTTGGGATCAGACCGAAGCGCTGACGGTCATTGATGTAAATACGGGCAAATTTGTCGGTACAAGCGATTTAGAGGATACGGTATTTCGCACGAATATGGAAGCCGTCGATCAAATTGCCCGATTAATAAGGCTGCGCGATGTGGGCGGCATTATTATTATTGATTTTATCGACATGGAGCTCGAAGAACATCGGGATCAGATCCTGCAGCGCCTAGAGCTGCTTGTACGCCAGGACCGGACGAAATGTCAGGTCGTTGGGTGGACAAGACTAGGTTTGCTTGAGCTGACCCGCAAGAAGGTTCGTGAGCACGCCATGCAGCAGATGCTTGAAACTTGCTCCATTTGTAAAGGGCGAGGAAAGGTATAACAGCAACTGGCTGCGGTTATTTTGAATCGATTATGCTCATTTAGAACAGCCAGCTTACCCAGTAATAGAGGATGACTAGCGTAAATAATACAGTCGGCGGTATAACAAGAATAGTAACCCTCGTATAATCCTTCCAGTGAATCTTCATTTTATTTTTTCTTAGAATATGCATCCATATCAAAGAGGCCAGCGTTCCGATGGGCAGCAGCAAGGAACCGATGTCGCTGCCGATAACATTTGCAAGATAGGCGATTTTCAAGGTAAGCGGATCCAGGTTCATCTCTGTTAAGGTTAGGGTTCCAATCATAAGAGCAGGATGATTATTAAATAAAGTCGACATCAGACTTTGCACAGCTCCCATGATTAGACTCGCATTGAGCAGGCTGCCGCTTACAATAGGCTCAAAGTAAGTAACGAGCCAGTTTGTGAATCCAATATTATGAATGCCGAAGATAATGACGTACATTCCAAAAGCAAACACAAGGATATGCCAAGGTGTTTTTTTGACCATATCAGCTGGTGATATGTTTAGGTAATACCATCTCCAACCGAGAAGTATCGAGGAGCCTAGCACGGAGACCAGTTCAATGGGAATCGCAAAATACGAAGCAATAAATAAACTGATGCGTACGCAGAATACAAATAAAAGCACCTTGTGCATGAATCTTGTTCTTTGTTTAGCGGTCATGCCGGTAAGCATATTAACAGGCGAATCCTTCAAGGGATGATGCGAAGAGTCGAAGCTGGCCGCCCACAGCCTGCTATTTATGGAAGGCAGCTTCTTTGGCAGCGTGCGGTAGCTGAGAAGAAACAAGAGACAAACCATGAACAGCAGTCCAAGTGCCGCAGGAACGAACATCATTAAGGTATGCATGTAGAGGCTCATATGAACGATTTTCAGCGCGATCAGATTAACGATATTGCTGACACCGATCGGTGCGCTGGAAGCCGTTGCGACAAGAGCACCAGACAGTAAATAGGGGATTTTTTGATGATTTTTCAAGCCGAGGTTTTGCAAAAGAATGAGTAGAATCGGTGTCGTGATCAGAATACTCCCATCATTATTGAAGAATAGCGTCATTAGAAAACAGATCAAATTGACATACCAGAACAAACGGATACCCGAGCCTTTTGCCCTAGAAGCTAGTCCTTCGGCAGCCCAAATAAAAAATCCAAAGCTCTCCAGAACGACCGCCATTACAATCGTTGCCATAATCGTAATCGCTGCCCCGCTGACAGTAGCGCTGATCTGTGCAAAATCGGATAAGGTAACTGTACCGCTGACCAGCACAAGCAGGGCTCCAATTGAGGATGGAATCGCTTCGTTAATATTTCTTGGTCTCCATAAAATCAGAATAATGGTCATGATGAAGGAAAATATGGTGATCGTAACTGCCGCAGAACCATACATCGTTATAAGTCACTCCTACCCGATCTGGATTTATAACTGAATACGTGAGTAAGACGGCAAGTCTGTCTCCGAATGGATCCCTGGAGTATCCTGCTGTTCATTGGCAAAGGAATTGGAATGCTCGCTTATGGGTGGCTGGAGGAAATAAAATAACAGTGAACCTGCTACAGCGATAATAATGAGTACAATCATCTTCAAATCGCCTCCCTCGGCAACTGTATCCATCTACTATTTGTCTTGGATAGATGTTCATACTTATCATATGAGAGATTGCTAGGAAGGGTATGGTCTGTAACCCCGACACCACTAAATCTTTTTCGAAATCTTTTGATTGCTATTACTTAGCCCATGTGCTAAAATACTATGGTGCATGAGAAGGTGTAATAACCTTTCATCCATTTACCGCACAGAACAGGTTCACAAGCGCGCATGACGGTTCTGTCTGCGACACCTGAATCAGGCGAGTCTTCGACAATAAGGAGGTGCAACACACATGTTTGCGATTATTGAAACTGGCGGAAAACAGTATAAAGTTCAAGAGGGCGATGTACTTTACATCGAGAAATTGAACGCTTTCGAAGGTGAAGACTTCACGTTTGACCGGGTATTGGCTGTAACTAAAGGCGACGAGCTTGTAACAGGAACACCGGTTGTTTCCGGCGCTACTGTAACAGCTAAAGTCGAGAAACACGGCAGAGGACAAAAAATCATCGTTTATAAATATAAAGCGAAGAAAAACTACCGCCGTAAGCAAGGTCATCGTCAGCCGTACTCGAAAGTAACGATTGGCAAAATCCAAGCTTAAGAGGTTAAATTATGATTACGGTCACCATTGTGCGGCAATCCGCCGACGATAAGCGGATCGTATCGTTCGCAATTGAGGGACATGCCAAGTTCGCGAATCCCGGCAAAGATATTATCTGCGCCGGTGTATCAGCCGTATCGGTTGGAACCGTGAACGCCATTGAAGAATTGGCAGGCCTCGAGCTTCCAGCTTCCATGAAGCATGGGTGGCTCCAATCAGAAATTCCGCTGCAGGAGGATTCCTCAGTCAATGAGCGTATTCAGCTGCTTCTGGAATCGATGATTGTGATGCTGAGCACAATTGCAGCCTCATACGGTAAGTATGTTGTTATTCGTCAACATTATCTATAAAGAAGGAGGGAACAACCATGTTGAAACTGAATCTTCAGCTATTCGCTTCGAAAAAAGGTGTAGGCTCCACGAAAAATGGACGCGACAGCCAATCGAAACGTCTAGGCGCAAAACGTGCTGACGGTCAAGCGGTAACGGGAGGAAGCATTCTCGTTCGTCAACGCGGAACGAAAGTTCACCCGGGCAACAACGTTGGTATCGGTAAAGACGACACTTTATTCGCGAAAGTGGATGGAGTCGTGAAGTTCGAACGTTGGGGACGCGATCGGAAGAAAGTTAGCGTCTACCCGATTGTTGCTGCTCCTGTAGCGGCAGCTTCGGAAATGTAATAACGGCTTTAGCCCCGGCCCTGCTTGCAGGCCGGGGTTTTTCTTTTTTTATAAACAAGCCCAAAGCCGTGATGAACTTTCATCCTTCTCATGCTATACTGTTTAAGGTTAGGAAAGAAGAGGAAAGTAGGATCGGCTGATGAATCGCTTACGATTAACCAAGCTCTATGCAGCGGCTTCTGCCTTGCTGCCAGCTGCGGCAGTCCTCATTTGGCAATCGGAGCTATGGCTGCTTGCGGTTTTTGTTGCATGGATTGTTATAGCGGCATTGATATGGGTTTGGTGCGAACGAAAAGAATATGAATGGCGGATGGCTAGATCCATTCATGCGCTTCAGAGTGCATCGATCAGAACTTTGAATCATCATCGTCATGACTGGATGAATGACCTGCAAGTATTGTATGGCTATATTCGTATGAACAAAGCGGATAAGACCGTTCAGTATGTGGAACAGATAAGAGATAGAATGATGACAGAAAGTAAGATAGCAAAGCTCGGCATTCCTTCTCTCGTAACGTTTATGCAATCGTTCCGAACGCTTACGCATACGCTGCAGTTTGAGGTAGGTATCGAAGGCGAGCTTAATTTGTCTGAATTGCCTTTTGACGGCGACCAGGCAGCGGAGACGATCGTGGAATTCATAAATGCTTATCGCTTCTCAGCCAAGCCGAGTATGGGTGAAGCGGCCAAGCTGACGGTTGATCTGGCACAGGAAGAGAAGGCTCTTTCCGTATCGTTCCGTTACGAGGGCAGCTTGAATGACATGAGTGAATGGAAGCAGAAATGCAAGCGTGCGCTGGAAGGCTCACCATTGAAGCCGGTTGATCCGAATATCAGCCCGGAGAGAACGGTGCTTCAAGCACAGCTTGGGAATTAAACGGAGGCTAGAAATCATGTTTGTCGATAAAGCGAAGATATTTGTAAAAGGCGGGGACGGCGGGAACGGAATTGTTTCCTACCGCCGTGAGAAGTACGTACCAAACGGAGGACCTGCTGGAGGAGATGGCGGGAGAGGCGGAGACGTGATTTTCCGAGTGGATGAAGGTCTTCGGACATTGATGGATTTCCGCTACCAGAAGCATTTTAAAGGTGAAAAAGGCGAGCGGGGCAAAGTGAAATCCATGCACGGAGCAAATGCAGAGGATACCATTATCCGTATTCCGCCAGGCACCGTAATTATTGATGATGATACCCAAGAAGTCATTGCGGATATGACGCAGCATGGAGCGGAAATCGTAGTCGGCAAAGGCGGCCGGGGCGGACGAGGCAACTGCCGTTTTGCAACCCAGAGCAATCCGGCTCCTGATTTCTGTGAGAATGGAGAAGAAGGCCAGGAACGCTGGATTATTCTCGAGCTGAAAGTCATGGCCGATGTAGGGCTTGTTGGGTTTCCAAGCGTAGGGAAGTCCACGCTGCTGTCCATCGTGTCGGCAGCTACGCCGAAGATTGGCGCTTATCATTTCACAACGATATCGCCTAATCTGGGCGTAGTGGATGTAGGCGACGGACGCAGCTTCGTTATGGCTGATTTGCCTGGTCTCATTGAGGGTGCAAGCGAAGGAGTCGGTCTTGGACATGATTTCCTGCGCCATGTTGAACGGACCCGGATTATCCTGCACGTACTGGACATGTCGGGATCGGAAGGCCGTGATCCTTACGATGATTGGGTGAAGATTAACGCGGAGCTGGAACAATATAATCCGCTGCTTGCCACGCGCCCGCAAATTATTGTAGCCAACAAGATGGATATGCCGGATGCTGAAGAGAACCTTGAGTTATTCCGTGAACAGCTTACGGCGGAGTCTGATGATGAAGGCCAAATTCAATACGATATCGTTCCGATGTCATCCTTGACGAAACAAGGCGTACAGGAGCTGCTGTACAAAGCCGCTGATTTGCTTGCTACAGTACCTGAGATGCCGCTCATCGAAGAGGTTAAGGACGTTGCGGAGCGCAAAGTTTACACGCTTGATAAAGAAGAAGACAATTCCTTTGTTGTTTACAGAGAGAATGAAGGCTTCGTTCTGGAGAGTGCCGCAATTACGAAATTCATGAAACGAATCAATTTAAACACGTATGATGCGATCAATAAATTTGGCCGTACGCTGCGTTATATGGGCGTCGATGCTGAATTGCGTAAAATTGGTGCGAAAGACGGCGATACGGTTCGAATCGGTGATTTTGAGTTCGAATTCTTCGAGGGCAGTGAGTATTCCAGTCAATAATCAGCCAATAAGGAAGAGAACCGCTGCGGGCAGCTTTTGCATATAGATATGCAGATGCTGCCAATGGCGTTTTTTTTGTTTTTGCCTATTGCCGCAGCGTACATATTTTGATAAAATGTCCACTATACACGTACAGATGTCTTTTTTAGGAGGACGGTAGGTGACGGAGCGATATTTTATCGTCCGAGAGGACATGTTGCCTGAAGCAATTGTAAAGACGATTCAGGTAAAGGAGATGCTTCGCCGCGGTGAGGCTGTTACCGTTCATGAAGCTACGGAGCGGGTAGGGCTTAGCCGCAGCGCTTTTTATAAATACAAAGATGGCGTCTATACTCAGAATCAATTGGCCCGCGAACAAATTGTCACTATTTCCATGGATTTGGACCATCGCTCCGGCGTGCTGTCCAAGGTGCTTGGACTCGTTGCGAATTCAGAGGGAAATGTGCTGACGATTCATCAATCTATACCGCTGCAGGGACTCGCCAATGTGGTTATATCCGTTGAAACATCGTTAATGAGCCGGGACTTATCTGAGCTCGTTGATGCGATCAAGCGCCATGATGGCGTTCGGAAGGTATCCGTTATTGGACAAGGATAGAAACAGACGATGGAGGAAAAATGATGGTGAAACCGGTAAAGGTTGGACTTCTTGGTCTTGGAACAGTCGGAACAGGTGTGGTTCGGATTGTGGAAGGGCATCAAACGGATTTGGAAAGTCAGGTCGGTGCACCGATTATTATTGAGCAGGTACTCGTTCAAAATAAAAGCAAATCACGCTCGATCAGCATCGATTCAAACAAGCTGACGGAAGATCCGTGGGAAATTATCCATAACCCTGATATCGACGTTATAGTTGAAGTAATGGGCGGGATCGAAGAAACAAAAGGTTATATTCTCGAAGCGCTTTCCCGTGGAAAGCATGTCGTTACAGCCAACAAGGATTTGATGGCGATGCATGGGCCGGAAATCCTGGCCAAAGCCCAAGAGCATCAATGCGATGTCCTCTATGAAGCAAGCGTTGCAGGTGGAATTCCAATTATTCGTACCTTAATCGAAGGTTTCTCTTCCGATCGGATTACCAAAATAATGGGGATCGTGAATGGAACAACGAACTATATACTTACCAAGATGAGCCAAGAAGGCGCTGCCTATGCAGATGTGCTTAAAGAAGCGCAGGAGCTCGGATATGCAGAATCTGATCCGACTTCCGACGTGGAAGGTCTTGATTCAGCCCGCAAAATGACAATTCTCGCAACACTTGGATTCCGAGCGAATGTTGCGCTTGAAGATGTCGACGTGAAGGGGATTTCGTCGGTTAGCCGTGAGGATATTTTGTACGCCAAGCGTCTTGGCTATGAAGTGAAGCTGCTCGGTATTGCTGAACGTCAAGATGATTTCATCAGCGTAAGCGTTCAGCCTACGATGGTGAAGATGAGCCACCCAATCGCATCGGTTAACGGGGTCTATAATGCGGTTTACGTATACGGGGAAGCAGTCGGCGAAACGATGTTCTACGGAGCCGGGGCTGGCGAGCTGCCGACGGCGACTTCCGTGGTTGCGGATTTGGTCGCTGTTGTGAAGAATTTGAAGCTCGGGGTAAACGGCAAACAAAATCTGCTCTCATACAAAATTAAGAAGCTCAAAACTGACGAGCAGATAGCCTCAAAATATTTTATGCTCCTGCATGTGGATGATCGTGCTGGCGTGCTGGCCCGCATTACGCAGGCTTTTGCAGAGTTCGAAGTCAGCTTGGAGTCTGTGCTGCAGCAGCCGAACGCAAGCGTCCCGGAAGCCGAAATCATTATTATTACCCATGATGCCAACAAAGCAGCGGTTCAGAAAGTGCTGCAGGCCTTTAACAGTATGGACGTCGTGAAGAGTGTGAAGAGTGTTTACCGCGTAGAAGGATAAATTTCATCTATAGTAAAAGGAGTCCTAACTAATCATGAGATATCTTGGCTTGCTAGAAACCTACAAAGAATACTTGCCTGTAACGGACCAAACACCGCTTCTTTCCCTGCATGAAGGCAATACACCGCTTGTTCGCGCAGAGAACCTTTCCAAAGAGCTTGATCTGGATCTGTATTTCAAATACGAAGGCCTCAACCCGACAGGCTCGTTCAAAGACCGCGGTATGGTTATGGCGGTTGCCAAAGCGATCGAAGAGGGCAGCGATACCATTATGTGCGCGTCAACCGGCAACACCTCAGCAGCAGCTGCTGCCTATGCAGCGCGTGCGGGCCTGAACTGCATCGTTCTTATTCCAAATAACAATATCGCACTTGGCAAGCTGGCTCAGGCGATCATATATGGTGCAAAAGTTATTGCGATCGAGGGCAACTTCGACCGTGCACTTGAAATTGTTCGTGAAATTACAGCGAAGCATCCGATTACTCTGGTTAACTCCGTGAATCCGTACCGGATCGAAGGCCAGAAAACAGCCGCTTTCGAGGTTTGTGATCAGCTTGGCAAAGCTCCGGATTACCTGGCTATTCCTGTTGGGAACGCAGGCAACATTTCGGCTTACTGGAAAGGGTTTAAAGAATTTTACGCACAAGGCAAGATTTCTTCTCTGCCTAAAATGGTCGGTTTTGAAGCAGAAGGCGCCATGGCGATTGTTAAAGGAGAACCTATCGCAGATCCCGAAACCATCGCAACTGCCATTCGCATCGGGAATCCGGCGAGCTGGAAAACTGCAGTAGCAGCAGCAGAGGAGTCTGAGGGTCAAATTAATTATGTAACGGATGAAGAAATTCTTCATGCTTACAAAACGATTGCTGCCCGTGAAGGTATCTTCGCGGAGCCGGCATCCGCAGCATCGATCGCAGGAGTGATGAAGCTGAAGCGTGAAGGTGTATTCCGCGGCGGTGAAACCGTAGTCTGCGTCTTGACTGGACATGGCTTGAAGGATCCTAACATCGCGATTAAGAGCGTTAATGCAGAGCCGCTTGTGGTTGAAGATACAGAAGCAGCTGTAATGGAGGCTATTCGCAAGCTTCAAGGTGAAGCCTAATGACTGATCGCCGGATTATCGTCAAGGTTCCGGCCAGTACGGCTAACCTTGGACCTGGCTTCGATACGCTCGGCATGGCGCTCTCCCTGTATGCGTGGATCGAAATGTCCGAATCTGCAAGTGGTGAGACCGTCATCGAGCTTCACGGAGATCATTTGAACGGAATTTCTACGGACAAGTCTAACCTGATATACAAGGTGGCTCAGATGGTATTCAAGGAGGCAGGGGTGACTCTGCCTGAGCTGAATATCTCGATGTACAGCGATATCCCGCTCACGCGCGGACTCGGCAGCAGTGCTTCCGCTATTGTCGGCGCACTTGTGGCAGCGAATGCTTTGGTGGGCGGCCTGCTCACCGATGATAAATTGTTTCAAATGGCTACGGAACTTGAGGGGCATCCTGATAATGTGGGCGCTTCCCTGTTCGGAGGGATTGTCGTATCCGCATGGGATGGCAGTCAAGCGGCTAAAGTTCGAATTGAGCCGCATGGCGATCTTGACGTGCTTGTTGCCATACCGGCATTCCAGCTGTCTACGGAGAAAGCACGTCATGCGCTGCCTTCCCAAATTACGATGAAGGATGCGGTGTTCAATCTGGGCAGCAGCTCGCTGCTCGTCGCTGCGCTGGCAAGCGGTCAGCTTGAGCTGATACCTTTTGCCATGCGGGACAAGCTTCATCAACCTTACCGGGCAGCGCTTATTCCCGGCATGTCGGAGATCCTTGATAAAGCGACGGACTATGGAGCGCTCGGAGCTGCCCTAAGCGGTGCTGGACCTACCCTGCTTACGCTGGTTGATTCGAAGAGCGCCCGCAAAGCGGAGCTTGAAGCTTTCTTAATCTCAACACTCGGCAAAGAAGGCATTGAAGCACAGACAATGTGGCTTAAACCATGCAGCTGCGGCACAGTTGTTCAAGTATTAAGCGGTCAGGAAGCAGAAACCAGCTCATTCATGGAACGGATCAAAGGAGAACTAGGGGTATGATAACTGCAGCATGTTTGACAAAAGGCTCGACATCCGATGAAGCTGCAAGATACTTGTTTCGAGGAATCGATGCCCAAATCGACTATCACCGGATTATCGCCGATGTTTTTTTAGCGACAGCTAATGGAAAGACGCAGTACAGCGTTATCCCGATCGAGAATACAATCGACGGCTCCGTCGGCTTACATACGGACTGGTTGGTTGACGAGGTTGACCTGCCAATTCAAGCGGAGTGGGTGTATCCCTCCATCCAGAACTTGATCGGACAGCGCGCCGAGCTGTCAGAAGATAATGGTGAGCTTGCCTATGACCGCATTGTTAAAGTGATGAGTCATCCCGTTGCGATGGCGCAGTGCCTGCAGTATCTGCGCAAGCATATTCCGCATGCGGAGCTTGAGCATGTAGGCAGTACCTCTGAAGCGGTGCGCATTGTACGCGACAATCCGCACAGGGGATGGGCAGCAATTGGCCAAATATCGGCGGCAGTCGATAATGATTTGGATGTTCTGGAGCGCGGTGTAACCGATCATGATAATAACTTCACGCGTTTCCTGCTCGTTGGCTCCGAGCCATTCATGAATGGTGAACCGTCACTGTATAAGACAAGTATTCTCATTACGCTGCCGGAGGATTATCCGGGCGCGCTTCATCAAGTGCTCTCTGCATTCGCATGGCGTAAGATCAACTTGTCCCGGATTGAATCACGGCCAACGAAGAAGAAGCTTGGCAATTACTATTTTCTGATTGACATCGAAATGTCAATGGATACCGTTCTCCTGCCTTCGGCAATCGCGGAGATTGAAGCCATAGGCTGTCTGGTTAGAGTTCTGGGCAGCTATCCGAGCTATAAGTACGAAACGAATGAATGAATTACTTTCGGAGGTGCTGACTAAGTTATGGCAGAGCAAGTGATTTATTTAAATGGTGAATACGTAAGCAAAGAAAATGCGAAGGTTTCAGTATTTGATCACGGATTTCTGTATGGAGACGGCATTTTTGAAGGCATTCGAATCTATAACGGCAACATTTTTAAATGCAAGGAGCATCTGGATCGTCTCTATGATTCCGCAAAATCAATCATGCTCGATATTCCGCTGACTTATCCTCAGATGGAGCAGGCGCTTATTGAAACGATCCGGAAGAATGGGCTTCGTGACGGTTACATTCGGCTTGTTGTCTCACGAGGTCCTGGTAATTTGGGACTTGATCCGAAGCGCTGCCCCAGCGCGTGGGTAATCATTATTGTCGAGCAGCTTGCCATCTACCCGGCTGAGGCTTATCGGGACGGACTCGTGTCCGTGTCGGTTGTACAGCGCCGCAATATCCCGGATGCCTTGAATCCGAAGATCAAATCACTTAACTATTTGAATAATATTCTTGTCAAAATCCAAGCGAATCTCGCTGGCGTAGGCGAAGCGATTATGCTTAATGCCCAGGGGTATGTTGCTGAAGGATCCAGTGATAATATCTTCATCATCAAAAAAGGGGTTGTCTATACACCTCCTTGCTATATCGGGGCGCTCGAAGGCATTACCCGCGGGGCAATCATTGCGTTATGCGAGAAGCTCGGCTACAAGCTGAAGGAAGAGCCATTCACACTTCATGATGTTTATATTGCAGACGAAGTGTTCTTCACGGGAACAGCTGCTGAGGTAATCGCCGTCCGCGAAGTTGATGGACGTACAATTGGTGAAGGCAAAGCAGGGCCAATTACGACGCATCTGCTTGAAGAATTCCGCAAAATCGTTGATCTGGATGGGGTTAAAGTATACGAATAACAAATCCGCTTGGAATAAAAGGTTTGAATGAAATGAAGCTCTTTTCAGGCCAGGTGGTCTGGAGGGCTTCATTTTTTTTCGATGAATAGGGTGACACTCGCCTACCTTCTGCATAGGATGTAGGGAATGATATCGGGCGTTTGCCGCGTCATGCTAGTTGACGTGAGAACGTGACAGGAGGCATATGGCGAGTGAAAATTCATATTGTGAAAAAAGGCGATTCGTTATTTTCGATTGCGCAGAAATATAACGTTTCGCTGGAAGAAGTACTGCAGCTTAATCCTTCCATCACGAACCCGGATGTAATCGATGTTGGCATGAAAGTAAAAATCCCAACGTCAAAACCGGGCGACATGGAGATTATGCATCAGCATGTCGTACAGCAGGGGGATTCGCTTTGGAAGCTATCCAAAGCTTGGGGCGTTCCGCTTAGTGACATGATCAAAGCCAACCCGCAGCTGAAAAATCCGAATGTGCTGCTGACTGGAGAAATTGTTAATATACCTAAGGCTAGCGCACCTAGCACAATGCCGGAGATGAATGAGCATGCTGCTCAACAAGCCGGGCAAGGTTCAGGGCATCACCCTCTGCACCCTATGTCGATGATGCATGGTGTCCAGGGTCTAGTCGGTAAGATTCCAACAGCACCATTCATCGGCAAGAAACCGACCGGGCAAAAACCAATTACCGCACCAATTGCAACAGCCGTTCCGACGCCGGTTCCGACTCCGCTGCCAGCTCCGGTTCCTGCTCCAATGCCGGTAGTGGAGAAGCCGATAGAAAAACCGATTGAGCACAAACAATATCCCGTTCATATTCAATATGAGCAGCACATTGATTTATTCCAGCAATACGGCGTACCGGCAACGGAAGTGATGTCGCTGTATGAAATGCCGAAAATGCCGGAAGCCGTATCCCCGGCGGCGCAAGCGCCACACTATGGATACGGGAATCCGATGACATCTCCGGCATCAGTTGGTGGTTATGGATATCCGCATGTGATGCCTACAGCTGTCAGCCCGGCCAATACATCTCCTGACTGGTGTCCGCCAGAAGCCGTTGCAGGTGCTTCGAATCTGCCATGGGGCGCACCTACTCCATTACATTACGGATCGTGGGATACTCAGATGGTGAGTCCTGCAGGTATGGATGATTGCGGACCGGATTGGGTATCGCCGGCATCGATGGGTCCACAAGGCTACGGCTATGGCTATGAGCAGCCGACAGCAGTATCGCCGGTATCAATGAGCCCACAAGGATATGGCTATGGCTATGAGCAGCCGACAGCAGTATCGCCGGCATCGATGGGCCCGCAAGGCTACGGCTATGGCTATGAGCAGCCGACAGCAGTATCGCCGGTATCGATGGGTCCGCAAGGCTACGGCTATGGCTATGAGCAGCCGACAGCAGTATCGCCGGCATCGATGGGCCCGCAAGGCTACGGCTATGGCTATGAGCAGCCGACAGCAGTATCGCCGGTATCGATGGGTCCGCAAGGCTACGGCTACGGCTATGAGCAGCCGACAGCGGTATCGCCGGCATCGATGGGCCCGCAAGGATATGGCTACGGCTATGAGCAGCCGACAGCGGTATCGCCGGCATCGATGGGCCCGCAAGGATATGGCTACGGCTATG
>NZ_JBHSOW010000045.1:24828-75241 GCF_042656405.1 Paenibacillus solisilvae
ATGAGCAGCCGACAGCAGTATCACCTGCATCGATGGGTCCGCAAGGATATGGCTACGGCTATGAGCAGCCGACAGCGGTATCGCCTGCATCGATGGGTCCTATGGGAATGCCTTACCCTGGTTATACTTATGCTGGCTATGGCCAAATGGCGCCTGTTCAAGCAGCTGGGAAAAAACCTTGTGACTGCGGCTGTAAGGATAAACGTGATGAACATGAACCGTATGAAGCCGATCCTGACGATGAAAAGGTTGAACTGCTTAACAATATTAAGTCGGTCGCAACACGCAAGCCGGTAAAAAAAGCGGCCGTTCGCACATCACGCCCGTCAAAGCCGAAACGCCGCGGCAGCTCGCCTTGGCTGAATAATTAATCCTCACTCATCTGGATAGGATAAAGCTGACTACCCCGAAGCTTCAGCATGATCGGCATATGGCCGGTCCATGCTGGATTCGGGGTGTTTGCCATGCAAAAAACAAGGGAATTGGGCAGCATGCATATTTCCCCACCCGAGGAGGCAGGATAACAAAAAAGGAAAAAAGGGGATTTCCTATATGATGGAATTCAGCCTGTGGAAGCAGCTAAAGAAGAAGCTCCGCCGCAGTCGCCGACCGGTTTGGCAGCTTGGGTGCTGGTTTGGAGCAGCCATAGCTTTATTTGCATTATTTGCGCCTGCCAGGGCTATGGCTCAATCCGGTGAACGGAATATGGTTCTATTGGATGAAGAGCCATCGGTTCAAGCTCAGAGTGTCATTCGTACTTTAGAGGAGCATGAAGGTTTATTAACAGTAAAGCTGCACCGTATTTATATTTGCGGCGAGGAACAGACCGTTCTGGGTCAAATGGCAGCAGCAGACGTGCTTCATCTGCTCCAGCAGCATCCGGAATGGATGGCTGTCCAAGAGAAATCCGGAGCAATTGTGATGCAGCAGCAAATCGATGATATGTCAGAATCCTGCAAACGAAATGCGTTCATCGGTTTGGATAAGCACGGCAATCTATCCTTATTTGACGGAGCTCCAAAGAAGGAAAAGGTGCTTAAAACTTTCTTTCAGTTAGATGTTCGTTATATGGAGAGCAATCTGCCGAAGGAACAAGTGGAGGATTTGATGAATGGCATTCGCATTACGGACAAGGATGCTTATAACAGTGTGCTGTCCACATTCAGCGATTACGCCATGGAGAAAAGCGAGAAAGTAATGAAACGAACCTATTAAACACAAGTTTGACAAAAGGGCAGCCGTTAATGGCTGCCCTTTTCAATATGTCTGCATGGACTGCCATGCAGCAGCTTGAACAAAACGCGTGTTCTCATACCGTGCATCATTTGCTATAATGAGAGGAAGCCAATTTTGACCAAGGTATTGGCGTGAGGAGAGAAGAGGCTTGCGAGTACTAGGGATTGATCCGGGGATAGCAATTGTAGGATTCGGTTTCATTGACAAAATCGGGAGCAAACTCGTTCCCGTCCAATATGGCTGCATTCAAACGGAGGCCCATACGCCTCAGGAAGACCGCTTGATGCAGGTGTATGAATCGGCATGCGCGTTAATGGATAAATACCAGCCAGAAACGGTTGCGGTCGAGAAGCTGTTCTTTAATAAAAATGTAACGACAGCTTTTTCTGTAGGTCAGGCACGCGGCGTCATTATATTGGCTGCTGCTCAGCGAGGGCTGAAAGTATCCGAATATACGCCGCTTCAAGTGAAGCAGGCTGTCGTAGGCTATGGCAAAGCGGAGAAGCGGCAGGTTCAGGAGATGGTCCGCATGCTGCTCAAGCTGAGTGCGATTCCGAAGCCTGATGACGTAGCCGATGCGCTGGCTGTGGCGATTTGCCATGCCCATTCCTATGTTCTGACTCAGAAAGTGAACGGGGTGAACGGTCGATGATCGATTTTGTGAGGGGCCGGATTGCCCATTGGGATACGGAATATGTAGTCGTCGATGTAAGAGATGTCGGATATCGGTTATTTACTCCGAATCCTTATTCTTTCGCCAAGAGCGATGAGGTCGTAACGATTTATACCCATCATCATGTTCGGGAAGATGCGGCGCTGTTATTCGGCTTCGCAACCCGCGAGGAACAAGCCATGTTCAGGAAGCTGCTTGAAGTATCAGGGATTGGCCCAAGAGTTGCGCTCGGAATCTTGGCCGGGGGCAAGCCGGAGACGATTGCTGCGGCAATCCAGCAGGAGAACCTTGTATTCTTAACGAAGCTGCCGGGTATCGGGAAGAAGACAGCCCAGAGAATGGTCTTGGACTTGAAGGATAAGCTGGATGCGATACCAGGCGGCTTCAGCTTCGCTGCTGCCGGGCTGGAACTTGAAGGGGTTTTCGGGGCGGAATCGGATGGTCAAGGCTCTGAGATCTGGCGTGAAGCGCGTGAGGCTCTTGCTGCGCTTGGCTATACGGCAGCCGAGCTCGATCGTGCCTGGCAGGGACTAAAAGAAACAACGGTGCCAAACGAGACTGTTGATGCGCTGATGAAGCGGGCATTGCAGCAGTTGTTTAAAGGTTGAGTGGAGAGGGGCAAGTTCGAATGGACGACCGGATAATTTCCGCCAACCTGATGATGGAAGATCAAGCGGTGGAGCTTAGTTTGCGTCCGCGTTTTTTGTCCGAATATATCGGCCAGACGCAAGTGAAAGAGAATTTGAAGGTATTTATCGAAGCGGCCAAACTGCGTAAGGAAGCACTTGATCATGTGCTGCTCTATGGACCGCCGGGACTCGGGAAAACGACATTATCTAATATTATTGCCAATGAGCTTGGTGTAAGTCTCAGAACGACCAGCGGTCCTGCTATCGAGAGGCCTGGTGACTTGGCCGCGCTGCTTACGAATTTGCAGGAAGGCGATGTTCTGTTTATAGACGAGATTCACCGTCTTCACCGGACGGTGGAGGAAGTACTGTACCCTGCAATGGAAGACTTTGCGCTTGATATTATGATTGGCAAAGGACCCAGTGCGAGATCGGTAAGACTGGAGCTGCCGCCGTTTACGTTAATTGGTGCGACCACACGTGCAGGCTTGCTGTCTGCACCGCTGCGCGACCGATTTGGCGTGGTAAGCCGACTTGAATTTTATAATGTGGATGAACTGGCGTATATTGTCATGCGAAATTCTGAGATTCTCGGCGTGACCGTTATTGGCGAGGCTGCGGGTGAAATTGCTACGCGTTCCCGGGGAACGCCGCGTATTGCGAATCGTTTGCTGAAGAGAGTTCGTGATTTTGCCCAGGTGCGCGGCGATGGCATTGTTACACATGAGCTGGCCAGATATGCACTGGAGCTGATCCAGGTGGATCCGCTCGGTCTTGATCAAATTGATCATAAGATGCTGCGTGCAATGATTTCGATTTACCGCGGCGGACCGGTAGGGCTCGATACCATTGCTGCAACGATTGGCGAGGAAAGTCAGACCATTGAAGATGTATATGAACCTTATTTGATGCAGATTGGGTTTCTGCAGCGGACGCCGCGAGGGCGGATGGTAACCCCTCTTGCATACCGGCATTTAGGCCTACCTGTGCCGCAAGATCCAGGAAGCATGGACAGCGTATTGGATGAAGGAGGCGTATAGCCGCCATGGGCAGACGAAGCGGTACAAGCGCAAACCAGCAAGTGCGAGAGAAGCTGTATGTCATCTATGATGGCACCTGCAATCTGTGTCTAACCACTGTGCGGCGTTTGAAAGAACTGCGCTCTAATGCCGTATTACGGTTTGTATCTGTTCAATCTCTGGAGGATTCGTATGAAGAGATTCCTAACATAGAATCGATTCCTACTGAACGGCTGATGTCCAAAATGCATGTTGTGGAACAAAATGGTGCGATTTATGCTGGAGCAGACGGCGTCGTTCGAATATTGCATACGGTAAGAGGTTTTACGTGGCTGGGTTTGATGTATCGGATTCCTGGTATGAGGGGGATTGCGGATTTGTTGTACCGGTTTATTGCTGCCCGAAGATATGATTGGTTTGGTAAAACAGATGAAAGCTGTGAGAATGGGGCTTGCAACCTGCCGAGGCGTCATTAAGCATTAGGGGGATGAGCAGCGAATGAAAGTCGGAACACCAAAGATGATGCGGACCATTGCATTACCGCTGTCATTGTTATTGATTTTATCGATTTGGACATCATGGCCGTCGCGCGCGGCAGTACCAAAGCTGGATACGATAAGAGTCGGCATTTTCCTTGAGGTTCCGGGTAAATACAAGCTTAATACGTCAACTGCGACATTTAGCTCAGCTTCAGCCATACAGGTCGGACTGCGATTACCTTCTGCCGTACTTCCAGTGGGACAGTCAAAGGCAGGTGAGACAATTCGGTTCACATTAGATGATTACAAGCCGATTGTCGCGAAAACCGGCAACTTTCAGACCGCTCTCAGTGTTGTTAAACGGCTAAAAGCGCTTGGAGGTACGGGGATGCTAACCTCTTTGAATCAGAGCAGCGGACTTGTCTATCAGGTCATTGAAGGATCCTATGCAACCTCCGCCGAAGCGCGTACGGCAGCAGATCGTTGGGGGAAAGATGCGACAATCGCATCACTGACCGGCAAAGCGAAGATCGAACTGATGGGTCCATTACATATGCAGGCAGGAACTTTCGCCTCAAAGGCAGAGGCGTTTCAGGCGGCACAAGCCTATGGCAAAGCAGGTATTGATGCATTTCCGGCGATGAAGCAAACGGGGAAAGCTAATCCCGCCTACACCGTGCTAGTAGGCGCTTCTCCGGACGCTGGAGCTCTTGTATCTGTAAAGGAGCAGGCCGGCAAAGCCGTTCCTGAATTTGATTTGCAACCATTAGACGCTTCATCCGTATATATGGCGTTGCGCGATGATTATTCCGTAACAGAGTCAGCTCAGTCACCTGCTGCTTTGTATGCCGTACCTATGAATGGAGTGAAGATCTGGATCTCCTCAACGGCATCAACGGGAATTAAACTCGCAGAGCGTTATAACCGCACCTATCGGGGGCAATTCGAGATCAGCGGCTTTAGTAATCGGTTAGCTGTTATTAACGAGCTTCCATTTGAACAATATTTATACGCAGTCGTTGGTGCGGAGATGCCGGCGTCCTGGCATGCTGAAGCGCTCAAATCACAAGCAGTTGCAGCCCGTACTTATGCACTTTATCAGGGATTTGGATTCCAAGTTGCTCATGTAGTGGACACTACGCTGAGCCAAGCTTATGGTGGAATAGGCTCGGAGAAGCCGGCAACGATTAACGCTGTAGATGCAACAAAGGGTGAAGCAGCTACTTACAATGGTAAAGTCATTGAAACGGTTTTCTCCTCAAGTGCGGGAGGTGCAACTGCGGATGCAACTGAGATTTGGGGCAATAGCGTTCCTTATCTGAAGACGGTTACGAGTCCCGATGAATCTTCGGAAAAAGGGCTGTACCATTGGTATCGTGCCGTACTCACCAGCGGTGATGTTGGCTATATTCGTGAGGATTTGCTTGAAGAGACCGGTCAACAAACGGAAATAGGACAAGCCATCATGCGGGTGAAGAGCGACGGCGTGAAAGTTCGTCCTATCCCGCTGGTACAAGAAAATGTCCCGGCTGTAGGCCAAGTTAATAAGGGCTCACTTGTTGTAATCCTGGAGAAGGTAACGCAGTCCAATGAAATGTCGTGGGTTCGCGGTCCTTACACAGCAGATGCTTTATTGGCGCTTACGGTTGGTAAAGTGCGTACAGCGGTAAAAGGACCTATTCGGACATTGGAAGTGAGTCAGACTGGACCATCCGGCCGTCCTGTTGCCCTTTCTGTAAACGGTCAGAAGTTCGACGTGAAAAACCCTGACGGCTTACGGGCTGCGCTGGGCGGATTGCCAAGTACACGCTTTGAAATTGATGAAACCGCGCGAATGACGATTTTAGGATCGGATGATCGGGTTCAGGAGCGTCCTTCATCCAACAGTACGCTTGTGGTGTTGGGCGGAGACGGACAGCCGAAGGATCTAATCGATCCGAATCTGTTTATTCTCAGCGGCGATGGAACGGTGCGTGCCGCAACGAAGGATCCGACGTTTCGATTTGTCGGTAACGGAAACGGCCATGGTGTGGGGTTATCTCAATACGGTGCACGCGGTCTGGCAGAATTAGGGTATGACTACAAATATATTTTGCAATACTACTATAAAGACATAAAGATCGTTAAGGAATGAAATAGCTGATGAATGTTGATGATTTTGATTTTGAATTACCGGAAGCGTTAATCGCTCAGACTCCCTTGGCCGATCGAACAGCCTCGAGGCTGCTCACGCTCAGCCGTCAGACAGGTGCTGTCGAGCATCACCGATTTACGGAGCTTGCTTCTATGCTGCATAAGGGCGATACCTTAGTCCTAAATGATACAAGAGTTCTGCCGGCCAGACTTGTAGGCGTTAAAGCCGATACGGGGGCAAGGGCAGAGCTCCTGCTGCTGAAGCAGCTGAACGGTGACCGCTGGGAGACGCTGGCCAAACCGGGAAAACGTCTTAAGGTCGGCGCGGAGATCGCGTTTGGCGATGATGGTGAGGGCAGACCGCTCTTGACTGCAACAGTTGTCAGTGAAGGTGAAATGGGCGGCCGCGAAGTGGAATTTCACTACACGGGAATATTCCAAGAGCTGCTTGACCGGCTTGGGGATATGCCGCTTCCCCCTTACATTAAGGAGCGGCTGGATGATCGTGAGCGCTATCAAACGGTCTATGCCAAGCATGAGGGATCGGCAGCAGCTCCTACAGCGGGGCTTCATTTCACCCAAGATTTCTTGGAGCAATTACGCCGTAAAGGCGTCGATATTGCTTATGTGACACTTCATGTAGGTCTGGGTACATTCCGGCCGATGTCAGTCGAGCGGATCGAAGAGCACACGATGCACTCGGAGTATTACGAAATGAATGAGCAGACGGCTGCATTGCTTCAAGCAACACGGGAGCGGGGCGGACGAATTGTTGCCGTAGGAACTACTTCAGCAAGAACATTAGAGACGGCCGCTTCCCGGTTGTTGAATGGGCAAGTTCAGGCTTGCAGCGGCTGGACGGATATTTTTATCTATCCGGGCTATGAATTTAAGCTCGTCGACGCCTTGTTGACGAATTTTCATCTGCCCAAATCAACGCTTGTCATGCTGGTCAGCGCGCTGACCGGGCGAACAGCCGTAATGAATGCGTATCAAGAAGCAATCGAGAAGGAATACCGGTTCTTCAGCTTTGGCGATGCAATGTTTATTTACTAGGAGGCAAATGGATTCATTTGCTATAGAGATAGGAAGCGTGTAAAGTGGCGATTACTTACGAGCATATTAAGACCTGTAAACAATCAGGAGCACGGCTGGGACGTGTTCATACTCCGCATGGCGTTATTGAAACACCTGCATTCATGCCGGTTGGTACGCAAGCAACCGTGAAGACCATGAGCCCGGAAGAGCTTAAAGCGATGGATGCTCATATTATTCTTAGCAATACGTATCATTTGTTTATCCGTCCCGGACATGAAATTGTTCGTCAAGCCGGCGGACTGCACAAGTTTATGAATTGGGACCGCCCGATTCTGACAGACAGCGGCGGATTCCAGGTATTTAGCTTAAGCAACATGCGCAAGATCTCGGAGGAGGGCGTTGAATTCCGTAATCACTTGAATGGGGACAAACTGTTCTTGTCACCGGAAAAGGCGATGGAAATTCAAAATGCCCTCGGCTCTGATATTATGATGGCGTTTGATGAATGTGCTCCTTATCCGGCCGACTATGATTATGTGAAGAAATCTCTTGAGCGGACAACGCGTTGGGCTGAGCGGTGCCTTGCTTCACACACCCGTTCTCATGATCAAGCCTTGTTCGCAATCGTCCAAGGCGGGATGTATGAGGATCTTAGGCGCCAGAGTGCGCTTGAGTTGACTTCCATGGATTTCCCGGGGTATGCTATTGGAGGATTGAGCGTCGGAGAACCGAAGGATATGATGTATAAGGTCCTCGAATGTACGGTTCCGCTGCTTCCTGCCCATAAACCCCGCTATTTAATGGGTGTCGGTTCACCGGACGCTCTAATAGACGGATCTATCCGCGGCATTGATATGTTTGATTGTGTTTTACCGACCCGTATCGCTCGCAATGGTACAACGATGACAAGTGCGGGGCGCTTAAATATTAAGAATGCCAAATTTGCTGAAGACTTTGGTCCTCTTGATCCTGCTTGCAGCTGCTATACATGCAGCAACTACACAAGAGCCTACATTCGCCATCTCATTAAGGCGGATGAAACATTTGGTCTACGGTTAACAACCATCCACAATTTGCATTTCTTATTGCAGCTCATGAGAGATGTACGCCAAGCGATTATGGAAGACCGGCTGCTCGATTTCCGGGAAGCTTTCTTTACAAAGTACGGACTGTTTGAGAATGATAAAGGATTTTAAGGAAAGGGGTGAATATACATGTCAGGAGCAGCATCGATACTTCCATTTATTCTCATGTTCGCGGTATTCTATTTCCTTTTGATCCGTCCGCAGCAGCGTAAATCGAAACAGCGCAACGCTATGTTGGGCCAGCTGAAGAAGGGCGACAAGATCGTCACAATCGGCGGTATGCACGGAACCATTATGGAAATTTCGGATGACATCGTTGTCCTTCGTGTCAACGACGCAACGAAGATTACATTTGACCGCAGTGCGATCAATAATGTAACAACGAGCGCAGCAGTAACTGCGTCAACACCTTCCCTTGAGAAAAAAGAAGAGAAGGCAGGAGACATTAAAGCGTAATTCACTTAACAACGAACAACCGGAACAGAAGGGGCAGCCCCTATGTTCCGGTTTTTTTGTATGTCCAAAAAAAATACCATCTCCGCATCCGATGTTTCTTGGATGAAGAGAAGGCATTTAGAAGGATAATGAATATTTTTATTTCGCATCTTCGCGGGCATAACTGATATTTGCTCGGCTGATTGAACGCTGGCTTCGGCGAAGCGAGAATTGTGAGGCGCATAAACGCATCGCAATCGTGGATGCCGCTGCACCTAGGATAACGCCACCGCACATATCAATAAGCCAGTGGATACCGAGATAGAAGATGGAGAAGATGACGATTGCGGCGCTAATACAGCAGAACCATGCCCATCTTTTGTTGCCTGATCGTACAGCAAGGATAGAGAGGGCGACCGATATCGCGGTATGCAAGCTTGGGAAGCAGTTATCTATTCCCGATAGTGCTCGATACTGAGTCTCAAAGCTTGGGAACACATGATCAGTGACCATTAAAAATTGGACAGTCGGATCGTAAGCCCAAACCTCATTAACCGGCATAAAGAGATAAAAGGGAATAGCTGCCAGATAGATGATCATAATCGCATAACAGACGGCGTAGAACATCTTTCTATCTTCCCTTTGTCTGGTGTAAATGCCAATGGATGCAATAAGCAAGGCTTGAAAAACGACCACATACATGAATCCGAGAAAGGTGGTAAGATACTTGTTATGAAACGCATGCTGAAGGTTTTTGACAAAATCGCCTTCAATGGATTGGAAGAAAGCCGCGTAATCATAAGTCATGGTCATATTATTCTCGATCTGAAGCTCCAGCTTGTTACAGAAAAGGATAAGCATCAATGCAACGAAGTGAAGCATATATTTGCGGTTCATAACCATTTCTCTTAAGAATAAGCCGCCGGTTCGAAACGGGTTCGTCTTTGTTCCGTACCAAATCAGAAGTGTGACTGTGATCGCGGAATAAATAGCGACTGTCCTCATGCTGTCAAACAAAGTCATTGTATTGTCTTTCCCCCTAGAATGTTGCATAGCAAAATGGCCTCACTTCTTAATAAAGAAGCACATTTTTTATCCGAAAGAATCGGGCTCGATCTAGTATAGCATACTTTAGAGGGGGGATTACAATTCCAATCCTGATCACAAACGGCATTCACTTTCAGGAACGTTTTGCATTAACCCCTATCATACCTCCGAATGCGCCGCACAGAAAGCTCTCGCCAATCATAGCCATAGTTCTTCCGCTTATCCCGATGTTCGAGGCTAGGAAGCTGATGAGAAGAACAAGCAAACCATACAGCACTCCAAGCATGCCGCCATAATACCAGCCGCGGGAGCCGGACCTTTTACCAGCGATAAATCCTCCGGCAAGGGCGGATAAGCCATGGACTAACAAGCTGTATAAGGGAAGTTGATTTTCCTGCATACTGCCAAAACGGAGCAGAGCAGAGAGTAGAAGCGCTCCGACTGCAAGCCAAATAGCTGCGTAAAGGATCCCGGAGAACATAGGCGATGTGATTTGTACTTTCGAAGATGTATTTTTGCTGGTGGAGTGAGCAGAATTAATCGGCTTCATAAGGATCACCCTTTCTTTCATAGTGGACGGGTTCTGTTATTACAACATATGGTCAAGCTGCAGCAAATAGTACAAGATAGACGTTCTCGGACAGGTTCTTGTATAATGTGGGATAAATCATCAGCTGAAAGGTAGTGAGTGAGTCATGAAGCACGAGTTAACCAGCGATCCCGCTTTTTGGCAGGTTGCAGCGGCGGTAATAATCTTTCTCCTTACCTATTCCATCATCATTACAGAAAAAATAAACAGGGCGGTTATTGCGCTCTCCGGCGCAGTTGTCATGCTCCTGCTTGGCATTGTGGATATGCATGTTGCGTTTACCGATTATTTGGAATGGGGAACCATCTTTTTGTTTATTGGGATGATGATCCTAGTGGGAATAATCAACAAAACGGGGATATTTCAGTACGCAGCGGTTAAAGCAGCACAGAAGGCGGGTGGCGATCCGGTTAAGCTACTCGTTATGCTTACGCTGCTAACCGCAGTGGGGTCCGCATTTCTGGATAATGTAACGACGGTATTATTGGTGGTTCCCATTACATTCTCGATAACGAATATTTTGAAGGTATCGCCCATGCCCTATCTGATTTCTGAAATCTTAGCTTCGAATATCGGCGGCATAGCGACACTTATTGGGGATCCGCCCAATATTATGATCGGATCAGCTAATCCCCACCTAGACTTCAATGCTTTTCTGATCCACCTTGCGCCTGCATCTATTGTCATTATGCTTATAACGATGGCATTGCTGGTATGGATATATCGTCGTAAGCTGTCGGTCTCGGAGGCATCAAAGAACGAAGTAAAGACTTTATCGGCTGAAACCTATATTCGTGATCCTAAGCGGATGCGCAAGTCGGTCTTTGTGCTGCTGCTGACGATCTTGGGATTCTTGCTGCATTCCCTTCTGCATGTTGAAGCAGCCGTAATCGCTCTTGCCGGCGCGACCCTGCTGATGCTGATCGGGGTAGGCAAACATGAGGCCGAGGAAGTGTTCGAATACATAGAGTGGGAGACGATTTTCTTCTTTGTTGGCCTGTTCGTACTTGTGGGCGGCTTAATTGAAATGGGCGTAATCAACAAATTAGCTACAATGACACTTCAGATTACATCAGGTCATATGGCGTACACCTCTATGCTTATTCTGTGGGTATCGGGAATGGCATCTGCAACGATTGACAACATCCCCTTCGTTGCAACTATGATCCCGCTTATCCAAAATCTTGGAGCAGAGATGAATTTTGACAGCCCTGAAGCATTAAATCCTCTATGGTGGTCATTAGCATTGGGTGCGGGTTTAGGAGGAAATGGAACGCTTATCGGTTCCTCGGCAAACGTGATTGCAGCAGGTCTAGCCGTGCGGGAAGGCAAGAATTTAAGTTATATGGAGTTTCTCAAGATCGGGGCTCCACTCACTCTAATATCGCTTATTATTTCCACCGTTTACGTGTATTTGTTCCTGCTGCCATAATTTCGATGGTTCTGCTCCTGTATGAGCGGACTGCCTAAAGGTGACAATACCTGCATGATCGGTTAGGAGGGCGGTTCCATTGGAATTGTGGAGTCTGTTGATCCGTACGGTATTGATCTATTTTATCGTGTTCTTGGTCATGCGATTTATGGGAAAGCGGGAAATTGGCAAGCTCTCAGTGTTCGATATGGTCATTTCCGTAATGATTGCAGAAATCGCGGTTATTGTGATCGAAGATACGAAACGGCCGCTGATGGCCGGCTTGCTGCCGATGGTGCTTCTAATGGTGATTCAGATCGGTCTTGCGTATGCCTCTTTGAAGAGCCGCAAGCTGCGGTTATTGTTCGACGGTAAGCCAACGGTAATTATTGAACGTGGAAAGCTAAACAGTGAGGCCATGAGAAAGCAGCGCTACAATCTGGATGACCTGATGGTACAGCTGCGGGAGAATCAAATGCCAACCGTGGCCGATGTAGAATTTGCCATTTTGGAGACGAGCGGTAAATTGTCGATCATTCCTAAAGATAAATCAGACAAAAATGATTTATCTACTGATCGGGTGGACCTGCCTCCCTCAGATCATATCGGAAACCAGCAGTCATCCCGGACTTCTGAGCCGGTAAGGCCTTTTCCAAAGAACTACAGGTTTGAGTCTTTGCCGGTGCCGCTTATCATGGATGGTAAAGTGACTGAAAATCTGGAGCTGCTGGGTAAAGATCGGTTCTGGCTGAACAACCAGCTGAAGCAAAACGGCATTCACGATATGAAGCAAGTATTCCTCTGCACAATTGATCATAAGGGGAAGCTCTTTATCGACTCGCGGCGGAGTCCCAGGCGATAGGCATTGAATGATAAACGGGAGGAGAGCACAGCATGTGCCCTTCTCCCGTTTCTCATTTAAGCCTGCTCAGCGGAACCATCTTCCAATGATCGGTATGCGGGCAATATCGTAACGATCAATAATTCGCATGTAAACCATGAGGATCAGATAAACGATAACGCCGGCTAAGCAGGCGGTAATTGTATTTTGCCACAGCGCCGGAAGTGCCTGTCGGTTCATTACCCACAAGGAGGCTGCTCCCATAATGACCATGGCAGCTCCTACTTTAACAAAATCGAGCATCTGCATCCGAAATCCAACGAAACGGACAATGCTTATCCAATGCAGCAAAGTAACTAATACGATATTAACATTGATTGCGATTAAAGCACCATAAATACCCAGTGAGGGATCGGACGCCAATTTCACGATGAGGATTAATTTGACCGCAGCTCCGATGAACGTATTCATGAGTGCAGTTCCGGGCTTGTCTAATGCCTGCAGCGCAGCCTGAAGCGGTGCTTGCAGGTAGATGAATAATCCGATGGGAGCCATCCACTTCAGCATGGGGGCAATCTCAACATGGTTGTATAAAATACGGCAGATCGGTTCAGCGAATAAAGTCATGACGACAATGAAGGGGGCGCCGGTTACAAGCGCAAGCCTCATGGACTGATGCAGTCTTTTATGGATGGTCACGCGGTCTCCCTTGGCCGCAGCCTCTGACAGAGAAGGGACGAGGGAGACAGCCAGCGAGTAGGTCAGTGCAGTTGGCAGCAGCAGAATAGGAATGATCATGCCTTGAAGAGCGCCGTATTGAGCGGTAGCTATCCCAGTTGCGATTCCCGCAACTGCTAGAGCACGGGCGGTTAGGATGGATTCGAGCAGGTAAGACAAGGAACCGATCATCCGGCTCGCTGTAACGGGAAGAGACAGATTGATTAGTTTGCGCATGACAGGCTCTCGATCATCTGACTGCTCATTGGGTCCGATTGCTGCTTTATCCAGCATAGAAGCGAGCGAGTTCGATTGTCGGCGTCGCTCCTTGACATACTGCCAGAGCAAGACAGCGAAACCTGCAATTTCACCAACTACGACGCCCATCATCGCGCCTGCAGCAGCCCAAGCAAGGCCGAAAGGAAGCATCCACTGGGCACACAGCAGAGCAAAGATAATCCGGAATATCGTCTCTATGGTTTGCGATAGCGCGGTGGGGATCATATTATGCTTCCCTTGAAAGTAACCGCGATAGACAGACGAAACACCAATGATAAGAAGAAGCGGGCTCATAACGAGGAATGTCTGGTATACCCGTTTTTCGGTCATCAGATGCTCAATAATCCAAGGGGTGAACAGCAGAAGTATGGCGGTCATAACTGCAGCGATTCCAACCGTCAGACCCATCGCAGTCCGGAAAATATGCTTAACCCGCATTGGATCGCCTTTGGATTCCGCTTCGGCAATCCACTTTGCGACCGCAAGCGGAATACCTCCGGTGATAACGGTCAGCATCACAATTAGAAATGGATAGACGAGCTGGTAAATGCCTACGCCTTCTGGGCCGATAATACGAGGCAACGCGATGCGCGGCACGAAGGCGAGTATGCGGTTGATGATCCCCGCGGTAAGCAGAATTAGCGCTCCTTTAATAAACGTTTGCTTCGTCACGATCGCTCCCTCTTTCCAAGAAAACATGTCCTATCTTCATACTTATGCGCGGCATGTCCATTTCCATGCAGTCATTTTTTTTGAAGAGTTCAATGCGGCGGGCAGGAATCAAGAGGTGGTTTATCGAATGTATTAAGGAGACAGAGGCTGCTTAGAGAAGGAGGATATGCCGATGACGATCGAAGATCATCCCGAAACAGAAGCAGGTAATGAAGAGCTGATGACCGAGAACGAATGGGTATCGACCATTGAGTCGTTATGCAATAGCAAGGCTGAAGAATTCAGAATGATCGGCTATGAGCATGTTCAGGGCAACGATATCTGGCAGTGCGTCAATGATAAATATGTGAAAAAAGGCCAACCTGCGATGCATCAAGTGGTGAACGACATTTTATCGTTAAAGGTCGTTAATTTCATGAATTTTATGACACTCAGCGCCTACAAAGGAACCCATTTCTAAGCAGGGTTTCTTTTTTTTTGACTCGTTTTTCTGTCATCGCTATAATAGGAATATTGAGAAGCGAACTTAAGGGGGAACTAAGAGTATTATGAATCGTCTGTTAGCATTCGTGCTCATCGTCGTCATTTCCATTGGCGTCGTCGCGGCAACAAGTCCAAGCCTTGTAAATCAGGTCAAGCTAGGCCTCGATCTCAAAGGTGGATTTGAAATTTTGTATGAAGCACAGCCTATTGAAAAGGGCGGGAAAATAACCAAGGAATCATTAATTGAAACTGCCAAAAGTTTGGAGGCTCGTGCCAATGGAACCGGCGTAGCTGAGCCGGACGTAACGACGGAAGGAACTAATCGTATTCGCGTCAAAATCGCTGGTATTAAAGATGAGGCCATGGTACGGGATATCCTTAAGAAACCGGCTGAACTGACTTTCCGCTCCACGCGCGGATGTCCGGCAAGCACGGATCCAACGAAAACGAACTATTGTAAGGTGGAGCTTTACGGTAATGATTTCAAGGAAAACGGTGCAGAAGTCCATCAAACCAACCTTAATGCTTATGAAATCGCAATCAAGATGAAGAGTGCAAGCAAGTTCGCAGAAATTACCCGCGAGATTGCCAAGATTCCTCAAACCAATCAGCTCGCCATCTATTTAGATGACACCCTGCTTTCAGCACCAAATGTATCGAGCGAAATTAACAGCACGGATGCTGTTATTACAGGCGATTATACGCGTGATGAAGCTACTGATATCAAAAACACGATCAACTTGGGTGCTCTTCCGCTTAAGCTGACGGAGAAATATACACAAAGTGTCGGAGCTACACTTGGTAAGCTCTCCCTGCAGGAAACGCTGTTTGCCGGCGGAATCGGAACGGTGCTTATTCTCATCTTCATGATGTTGTTCTACCGTATGCCGGGCACAATTGCCAGCTTCTCAATTATTGTTTATATCTGGCTCTTATTGCTTGGATTTAATCTGATCAACGCAACGCTCACCTTGCCGGGGATCGCGGCGTTCATCCTTGGAGTCGGGATGGCGGTTGACGCCAATATTATTATGGCTGAGCGGATTAAAGAAGAACTGCGCAGCGGCAAGAGCCTGCTGTCCTCCCAGAAAGCGGGATCGAAGAATTCATTCCGCACGATAATCGATGCGCATGTTACGACGCTTATCGCCGGTCTGGTTTTGTTCTTCATCGGAGTCGGCTCGGTCAAAGGATTTGCTGTCATCTTGATTCTCAGCATTATCATTAGTATTTTAACGAATGTTTTCTTCTCGCGTTTGCTCCTTTCCTTACTCATTCGAAGCAACGTAGTGAAAAAGAAATCCTACTTCGGAGTGAAGGAGAGTGAGATCCGTGCGCTTTAGTACAGCTTATACAGAAGACAGCAATAAGTTTAACTTTGTAAAGAAGGCTCGTTACTTCTTTATTTTCTCCATCATCATCACGGTGCTCGGCGTAATAACGCTTGGAATTTTCGGTCTGAATTACGGCGTTGATTTCCGCGCTGGATCAAGCGTGGATATTGCCGTAAAGAAAGATCTCAGCGGCCAGAAGGACGAAATTGAGAAGTTTCTAGCCGATAATGATTTCGGTAAGCCTGGGCTGACTGTCGGCTCTTCACGTGTAACCTTGCGTTTCGACGATGAACTTTCGCCGGATCAGGAGAAGGCATTGAAACAGAAGTTTGCGGATAAGTTCGACAAAAACGCTTCTGCAGAAGTCAACACGGTCGATGTCGAGATCGCAAAAGAATTACAGTGGAATGCGCTCAAGGCTATCCTGGTAGCGAGTATCGGTATCGTGATCTATGTCAGCATTCGATTTGAATGGCGGTTTGCGGTATCAGCGATCGTCGCCTTGCTGCATGATGCGTTCATCGTCATCAGTTTGTTCTCGATCTTCCGCTTGGAAGTCAATCTGCCTTTTATCGTTGCGGTTCTGACCATTATCGGTTATTCCATCAATGATACGATCGTTATCTTCGACCGCGTGCGTGAGAACCTGCGGTTTGCCAAAATCAAAACTCCAGCTGATACCGCACGGGTCGTTAACGAGAGTATCTGGCAGACGCTTACCCGTTCAGTCAATACCGTTATGACTGTTGTTGTAGCTGCAATCTGTCTGTTAATTTTCGGAAGCGAATCAATTAAGCTGTTCTCGCTGGCGATTCTGTTTGGTCTAATCAGCGGAGCTTATTCGTCCATCTTCATCGCAAGCCCGCTGTGGCTCGTACTGAAAAATAAACAAAAACCAAAAACTCCAGTCAAGTCTTCTGCTGCGTCGTAGTATAGTAATTTAGCAGAGGCAGCATGAAGGTCGTACTTACATTTTTGCTCCGCAAAACTAAAGATCATGCTTACGAAGTCAGTTTTGCTCCGCAAAACTTTTAGGAGGCGTCCATGACAGCGAACCAACGTTACGCGAAAGCGGAGTCCGCAGCGTGGACCGGACTCATCGGCAACGCCTGTATCGCTGCTTTAAAGGGTGGTATTGGTCTTCAATCAGGCAGTAAAACGCTGCTTACTGATGCTTGTCGTTCTGCCTCGGATGCTGCCGCATCGTTCATTTCTTTAACTGGTGTCCGCAGATGCCGGAAGCTTGGCGCGCCAGATGCGCCTGTTCCGGCAATGCGGGGAAAGACAGAGGCTGCCACGGGTGTGATGGCCGCTCTTTTTCTCATGATAGTAGGATTGGAAATCGGCATTTCAGCTATTAAATCCATAGCAGACGGTGTTGATGAAGCTCCAAGCTGGACGGCATCTGTTGTCGTCGTACTTGCCTTTGCGGCAAAAGAATTGTTGTTTCCGGTAAAAGAACGCCGGACGGACTTATATGCTTCACTAGCTGCTATCGTAGGTACAGGTGGAGCCGCTTTGGGTGATGTGGTGGATCTGCCGCTGCTCTACTATTTTGATCCTGCCGCTTCCCTTATCATTGTGGTCATCGTTTTTACTACGGGCTACCGCGTTGCCTCAGATGCTGTTAAGAGGAGCAGATCCTTTGAAGTTGAACCGGCGGATATGAGTGAAATCATGATTGTCGTGCAGCGAATGGAAGGTGTAATAGCTGTTCAGGAACTTCGTGCACGTGAGCATGGACATTATGTGGTCGCCGATGTTGTGATCAGCGTCAATCCCCGTATAACGGTTCTGGAAGGTAACGAGATCGCAAAGCGGGTCAAATATTTTTTGATGAAAAGGTTTAGCCACATGACCGAGGTAACCGTTCATGTAGAACCGTATGATCCGGGTTTCCCCTACAAAACGAATCATGATCCAAATCAGGAGCAGATGCCGACGCTGCTGCAATAGCAGCAGCGTCTTTTTTTATGCTATCCTTAGTAGCCGCGGTATTTCTTCTTAAAACTTTGAACCTATAGGAGGTGCCCGTCTTGATACGTTCCAAAACACGTTGGACGGTAGCTTCGCTTGATTCGGACGGTGAGGCAAGGGCTGAGGCACTGGCAAGCTCACTTGGGCTGCCGCCGCTTGTCGCCAAGCTGCTCGTCCAGCGCGGATTCGATGAACTGGGATCTGCCAGTCAGTTTCTTTATGGCGGCTTGGAATGCCTGCATGATCCCTTTCAGCTTAAAGGAATGGCTGAAGCGGTTGAACGGATAAAGCTTGCTCAGTCTCGCAATGAAAGAGTCCGGATCTATGGGGATTATGATTGCGATGGCGTTTCCTCCACGACGCTCATGACTTACTTATTCCAGCGTCTTGAACTAAACTTCGATTCTTATATCCCGCACCGAATGCTGGAAGGATACGGATTAAACAATCAAGCGATTGACCGTGCAGCCCAATTAGGCGTTACGTTAATTGTTACTGTCGATACAGGGATTAGTGCTGCCTTGGAAATTGCGTATGCAGCAAGCCTTGGCATCGACGTGATTGTAACCGATCATCACGAGCCGCCGCATGAATTACCGGCTGCACTCGCTATCATAAATCCAAAGCAGGAAGACTGCGCCTATCCCTTTAAAGGCTTAGCCGGCGTAGGGGTTGCTTTCAAGCTGGCACAAGCGTTGCTCGGCTCACCGCCGTTGGAATGGACGGATGTCGCAGCACTCGGAACGATTGCCGATCTCATGCCGTTAACGGATGAGAACCGCATCCTAGTTAAGCTGGGTTTAGAGCAGCTTAGAACAACTGAAAAACCGGGCTTCCAGGCACTTGCCGAGGTCGCTGGCATACAGCTTTCCACGGTTAATGCAACTGATATTGCTTTCGGTATGGCGCCGCGAATCAATGCGGCAGGGCGCCTTGAGCATGCGGAGGGTGCTGTTAGATTGCTCGCTGCAGCTAATCATGAAAGTGCCGCTGCTGCAGCTCTGACACTAGACCGATTGAACAAAGAGAGGCAGCTCATCGTAGAGAACATTCTGCAAGAAGCCCAATTACAGTGGTCGGAGAAATGCGAGGCTGCTAAGCGGAGCGGACGGCCTGCTCCACCCGTAATAGTGCTTGCTGCTGAAGGCTGGAATCCCGGTGTGGTGGGGATTGTTGCTTCAAAGTTTGTTGAGAAAGAATATAAGCCTACGCTGATTCTCGGAATCGATGCGGACAGCGGAATGTGCAAAGGCTCAGCCAGGTCGATCGCAGGATTTGATCTTCATGCGGCTTTGACCGAGTGCGATGAGTTTCTTGATCATTACGGCGGTCATCAGGCGGCGGCAGGAATGAGCCTGCATAGGGATCAACTCGCAGTCTTTGAGGAGCGGCTGGGTCATCTTGCGGATGATTGGCTGGAAGCTGATGATTGGATACCCAAAACAATCGTAGATCTAGCCTGCCGAATGGATGAAGCCACCCTTCATGTTAGGGAACAATTAGCCCAGCTCGAGCCATTTGGGGTTGGGAACGCTTCTCCTAAGCTGCTGCTGCAGGGCGCAGCAGTTGCCGACAGGAGGACGATGGGCAAGGAGAATAAACATCTGAAGCTCTCGCTTAGCGGCGAAGGAAAACTGCTCGATGCTGTTGGCTTTGGTTTCGGATCGCTTGCGGATCGCTTGTCAGGAGGGGCCCCTGTAGAGCTGGTTGGAGAGCTGGCCATTAATGAGTGGAATGGACAGCGGAAAGCGCAATTCCTTATGCAGGACATCCGAGTAGCCCAGGTGCAGCTCTTTGATCATCGTTTTGGGGTAGATGGCGACCTGTTCGCTTCTCTTCGTAAGCTTATCGAGGAGGCCGGTATGATGGATGGGGCTTTGCTTGTCCCGACACCTGCATGGCAGGAGGCGGCCGCCGAGCTCGGGAAACTTCCGCTTCCAAAGCAGCTGCGGATCTATACGTATGAACAGTTTGCACGCGAGAATATCGTATGCTGTCCAAACCTGGTTCTGTTTGGAAAACCGCCTAATTCAGTCAAGCTGGGTGATGCCTTAAGGAATGCTCCCGGTTTAGAAGCAGTCTACGCTTTATATGGCGCCCCTAAACAGGCTGCAGCCTCAATGAACCGGAAAGGAACTGCATCGCGTTCCTCCCAAGGCAGAGAACAGCCTGCTGCAGGAAATGAGGAACCGGCCTTTCCAAGCCGCGAGAAATTTGGGCAGCTGTATCAGACACTGCGCAGAGTATGTCCAATTGCTGAGGATGGACACAAAGAGCGTTTGTCTATCATGATGGGCTGGCCTTTAGAAAAAATTCATTTCATGCTTCGTGTGTTTGAGGAGCTTGAGCTCGTGAACCTTCAAGAACAGCGGCTTCAGCTTGTGGCAAACCCTGTCAAGAGAGAACTCACGCACTCCTCCGTTTACCGTGACGAGCTGAGACAATCGGAAGCTGAGCAAATTTTATTCGCGGCTGAGGGCGAATTATTAGCTTGGATCACCAAGCAGCAGAAAGACTCATCTATTAACTCAATGAAAAAAGGAGCTGTCGTTTCATGAATTTCAAAGACTATATTCGCGTTATCCCTGATTATCCAAACCCGGGTATCCGATTTAAAGATATTACAACACTCATTAACAACGGACCCGTTTATGCAGCGGCTATTGATGCACTTAAACAAGCCGTAGCTGATAAGCAGATCGATTTAATTGCCGGCCCTGAAGCCAGGGGCTTTATCGTGGGCGCACCTCTGGCTGTGGCGCTTGGCGTCGGATTTGTGCCTATCCGCAAGAGCGGCAAACTGCCGGGCGAGGTTGTAGAAGCAAGCTATGACCTTGAATACGGAAGTGATAAGCTAGCTATTCATAAAGATGCAATCAAGCCGGGACAACGTATATTGATTGCCGACGACCTGCTTGCAACAGGCGGAACGATTGCTACGACGATTAATTTGATCCGTCAATTGGGAGGAGAAGTAGTCGGAGCCGCGTTCTTAATCGAGCTGGGTTACTTAGATGGCCGCACTAAACTGGATGGGATTGTTCCTTTCTCGCTCGTTACTTATTAATCGAATACTTGATCGACAGCCGCCGGGATCCAGGAAAAGCCATCAGATCCGGCGGTTAATTTTTTATTTGCTGGTCCAAGCGGGCTATCACCATCATTCGACACACCCTGCGGGATCACCCGGCCCCAATACCTATTGATCCGTTGAAGCAACAGGTTGACGGAAAGCCTTAAAAACAGGCATAATAGTATGAAAACGACGAGATTAAAACTTGCGGCCGCATTTGCGGTTGTTTTTTGTTATAGCTTCAAATTATTAGGCGAAAGTTGTTGGAAAGTGAAAGTGAAACGCGCGTACGATGCGCTTTTCCGGAAAGGGACATTCATGGGCATAGACCATTTACTCGATAAAGCATCAACCTACATGAAAGAACAAGATTTGAAGCGGATTAGTGAAGCCTATGAATTTGCCGACCAGGCCCATCACGGGCAGGTGCGTAAGTCGGGAGAGCCATATATTCTTCACCCTGTAGCTGTTGCGGAAATTCTCGTTAACATGCAGATGGATGTGCTGTCGATAATTGCTGCACTGCTCCATGATGTGGTTGAAGACACCACTGTCCCTCTGGAAGAGGTAAGAGCCCGTTTCGGAGAGCCGTGCGCAGCAGTTGTTGACGGACTAACCAAGCTTGAGAAAATTCAATTCCGTTCCAAAGAAGAGCAGCAAAATGAGAATTATCGCAAAATGTTTGTCGCGATGGCGCAGGACATTCGGGTTATTCTCATTAAGCTGGCTGATCGTCTGCATAATATGCGCACGCTGAAGTATCAATCCGAGGAAGCTCAGCGCCGTATCGCATATGAGACGCTGGAGATTTTTTGCCCAATCGCTCATCGGCTCGGGATATCCGCGATCAAGTGGGAAATGGAAGATATTGCGCTTCGGTATTTGAATCCGCAGCAGTATTACCGCATTGCCAACCTCATGAAGAAAAAACGTGTGGAGCGGGAGCAGTATATTAAAGATGTCATCAACCGGATTACAGAAAAAATGGAAGAAATGAACATTGAAGGCGACATCTCCGGCAGACCCAAACATATTTACAGCATCTATAAGAAAATGACGGCACGAAGCAAGCAGTTCAACGAAATCTATGATTTGCTTGCGATTCGGATCATCGTGGACAATATTAAAGATTGCTACGCGACACTAGGTATCATTCATACGCTGTGGAAACCGATGCCGGGACGGTTCAAGGATTATATCGCGATGCCTAAAGCGAACATGTATCAATCTCTGCATACGACCGTCATTGGACCTACAGGCGAGCCAACCGAAGTTCAAATCCGTACCTGGGATATGCACAGAACCTCTGAGTTCGGGATTGCCGCTCATTGGGCGTACAAGGAAGGTACTGTCGTACCGGGCGGATATTTTGAGGATAAAATGACCTTGTTCCGCGAAATTATCGAGCTTCAGCATGAAGCCAGCGATGCGTCGGAATTTGTGGAATCATTGAAAATGGATTTCTTCTCTGATCTCGTTTTTGTGTTTACGCCAAAAGGAGAAGTGTTCGAGCTACCGGCTGGTTCTGTCCCGCTTGACTTTGCTTATCGCGTGCATACGGAGGTCGGTAACCGGACAATCGGATCGAAGGTTAATGGTCGAATCGTGCCGCTGGATTACAAGCTCAAAACCGGGGATATTGTTGAAATTCTCACTTCCAAGCATTCCTATGGCCCAAGCCAGGACTGGGTAAAAATTGCGCAATCGTCGCATGCCCGCAGTAAAATCAAACAGTGGTTTAAGAAAGAGAAGCGGGAAGAAAACGTCGCCAAGGGCCGCGATTTGCTCGAGCGCGAGCTGAAGCGTCTGGCACTTGAACCATCCGCCTGGTTATCGGATGCCCAGCTGCAGGAAGCGGCTTACAAGTTTAATTTTAATGACATTGATGATATGCTCTCGGCCATCGGCTTCGGCGGTATTACAGCTGCGCAGATTTGCACCAAGCTGACAGAGAAAATGCGCAAAGAAGCGGAAGAAGCCAATCAGATTGAACTATCCAAAGAAATGAAGGAAGTTAAGACAGCGCCTGCTCTGCGGAAGACACGTCCGACTCACGGTGTTTCGGTTAAGGGTGTTGACAATCTGCTCGTTCGCTTCGCACGATGCTGTAATCCCGTTCCAGGGGATGAGATTATCGGTTACATTACGCGCGGACGCGGCGTGTCGGTCCACCGACTCGATTGCCAGAACCTGAGCGCAAGCACAGACGGTGATGAAGCCGCACGTGTCATAGAGGTCGAGTGGGAACAATCGGTGGAAGCGAATTACAGCGTCGATATTGAGATTACTGGCCATGATCGTCCTGGTTTATTGAATGAAGTGCTCCATGTCGTCTCGGAGAGCAAGACGAATATTTCAGCCGTATCGGCGCGTTCCGATAAGAATAAGGTTGCGATGATTCATATGGCGGTGCTCATTCGGAATATTGAACATTTACAAGCGGTTGTAGAAAAGATAAAACGTGTGAAAGACGTCTATACGGTCACCCGTATTATGCAATAACGTCGTCATCTAGAGAGGGTTCAAGAAGATGAGGGTAGTTGTCCAACGGAGCAAAGAAGCAGCCGTGACTGTTGACGGTCAATTAGTCGGTTCGATCGATAAAGGACTGGTTCTGTTAGTAGGAATAACACATGAGGATACAGAGGCAGATGTCCGATATATGGCTGACAAAATTGCAGGCTTACGGATATTTGAAGACGAGTCCGGCAAAATGAATCATTCGGTTGCCCAGGTAGGCGGGGCGATTCTATCCGTCTCCCAGTTCACCTTGTACGGAGACTGCCGGAAAGGCAGGCGCCCGAATTTCATGGCAGCGGCAAGGCCGGAACAAGCGGAGAGTCTATACGTGTTATTCAACGAAACACTTAGCAAGGCAGGACTTCACGTAGCGACCGGTCAATTTGGGGCGATGATGGATGTAACGCTCGTTAATTGGGGACCGGTGACATTAATTATTGATAGTAAAACCTAAGCTGTTCGGTCAAGAATCGGTTCTTACGTACCCGTTTGGCAAAATTGTACAGTGCAGGTGTTAGAATAGAGCGGACAGGCAACACTAGAAACCGTAGAGATTTATTCGAAGGCATAGCCGATACTCCGATGGCAGCATCGCAGCATCGGCAGGTAGCCAGCGAAACATCGGTGGAGGGAGCTTGCTTGTCATGCATCAATCACGCAAAGAGCAAGGGGTAGAGCGTTCATCACGCAGATTGATGAGCCCTGACCGCAGAGAAGCAGTCATCTTCTCGCAGCTTGAAGAAGACATAGAAGCCGCCGCAGAATGGTCCGGCGGCGGCCAAACCTCTAGAGGCCAAAGCCCAAGAGGACAAAGAAGCCTATAAACAGAGGGCGGCATATGCCGCCTTCTGTTTTATTTCGAAGGTTTTGGCAGTAGAGCGAATTTGTGCAACGCACAAGAAAGAATGCCAAAACCGGAATCTGGGCTGGGCTTAGTCTTCGCGCACAGCGAGGGCTTTTAGCTGAGCGCGCAGCGCGTTGCCCTACCTGCAGCGCAGGTTTTGAGCATTGGAACGACTTTTGTACGAAGTACAACGGGAGTACCAATGCCAAAACCGGAGTAACCGCTTTATTTTTTGTAATCTAACTGTAACTTATTTTCAATCTTCTTATAACATGCTCAGTCTATACTAGAACTCGACCCCCTTTTTTGAATATATTATTGATGGACCTACAACTTGTTTGTAGGTTTTTTTCTGTCTCCTTAGCTCACACTAAGGCTGATGAATGCAGATTGAAAGGGATTCGCCAATGAGAAAATACGGGGTGTTAGCAGCGGTGCCGGATGCTTTATCAGCAGTTTACGCACCACAATATCAGGGCTTGGTCCTAATTCCCGGAGTATTTCATCAATGCGGCAGTCCAATGACTTGTTAAGAGGATGTTGGATTTCTCGGTTTTCTGTATCTAAACTTGAGGACCATAGCTGATTAGAGGCTGCGCGATTATCTGTAGAATTGGATGATTGCTCTGTATTCATGTCGGAGATCCACTCCAATCCAAAGAGAATGATTGCACGTAATGTCTCCTTTAGTTATTTGTTATGCGGGTGTAAGAGCCCTTGACAGTTGAATGGCAGATCGATACAATGGATCTTATATTGTGTCGATCCATAGATGGGACCGTGTCGTTCAAAGGCACCCACACAGAGAGGGATTCCATGGGCTGTAAGAATCCTTGACGTGCATGAACGAACAGACTTCCCGGAGGACAGGCAGTGAACGGCATTCCGGTGTTACCTTATGCTGAGTAGCTGATCTGCGTAGTCAGGGCGTTAACCGATTAAGCGAATGAATACGGCTTTTTTGGGTATGTATGCATTCGAAATGTGGGTGGTACCACGGCAGCTTCGCATCGCGCAGCTCTCGTCCCTTTTGCCTTGGATAAGGCGGAGGACGGGAGCTTTTTTGATTTTATATCGCGTGTAAGGCTTTAAATGAGCAGAAACATTGGGTGATGCAAATAACTTTGAGGAGGGTTTTAGATGGGCTTTCAAAAGCCTCCGGGCACGCAGGATTTTCTGCCGGGCGCGGTAGAGAAGTGGCAGTTCGTCGAAAGCAAGGCGCGCGATATTTGCCGCCGGTTTAATTTTCGTGAAATCCGGACGCCAATGTTTGAATCGACCGACTTGTACAGACGGGGCGTTGGCGAAACAACCGATATTGTCGAGAAGGAGATGTACACTTTCACGGATCGCGGTAACCGCAGCCTCACACTCCGTCCGGAAGGAACGGCAGGGGCGGTTCGTGCATTTGTGGAGAATAAGCTTTACGGCGAGCCGGATCTGACAAAGCTGTATTACATCGGACCGATGTTCCGCTATGAACGCCAGCAGGCCGGACGTTATCGTCAATTTCATCAATTCGGTGTTGAAGCGTTCGGTGCCGTCGACGCTGCTCTGGATGCAGAGGTAATCGCATTGGGCTATACCTTCTATACGGAGGTAGGCTTGAAGGGCGTCCGCGTCGAAATCAATTCCGTCGGTACGCCTGAGGTTCGGGCAGTCTACCGGGACCGGTTACTTGCCTTCTTGGAGCCGAAGCGGGAAATGCTGTGCAAGGATTGTCAGTCACGTATGGATCGTAATCCGCTTCGGGTGCTCGATTGCAAGGTTGATCAGCATCATTTCGAGGGAGCTCCATCCATATTGGAAAGTTTGGATGAGGAATGCCGAACACATTTTGAAGCACTGCAAGTTCATCTCACAAGCATGAACATTCCGTATACGATTAATCCGAGGCTGGTACGGGGTCTTGATTATTATACGCATACTGCCTTTGAGTACAAGTCAGAAGGCATTGGCGCAATCGACACGATCGGCGGCGGCGGACGATATAACGGCCTTGTAGCTGATATCGGCGGACCTGATCAGCCTGGAGTCGGACTTGGTCTAGGGCTTGAGCGTACCGTTATGCTGCTTGAAAGCCAAGAGGTCCAGCTTGATGATTTGCATCGTGTAGATGTCTACTTGGTGGCTCTTGGTGAAGCCGCGGAGCGGGAGCTGACAGCCGTGCTGTATCAGCTTCGGTTGAAAGGCATTGCCGCTGAACGCGACTACCAGAGCCGCAAAATGAAAGCACAGATGAAATCAGCCGATCGACTGCAAGTGCGTTATACCGCTATTCTCGGTGATGACGAGCTCGCTCGCGGTGAGATTGCACTTAAGGATATGAAGTCAGGCGAGCAGCGGTTTGTACTGCTTGATAAGCTGGCTGAAGCCATCAACCAAGAACGATAAGATACAAACTATATCATAGAGGAGTCGACTTATATCATGATGTTAAAAACGCATTCTTGTGGAACGCTTACTAAAGCAGAGGTAGGCCAGACTGTAACGTTGAACGGCTGGGTCCAGCGCCGCCGTGACCTTGGCGGAGTCTTGTTCATTGATCTTCGCGACCGCACAGGCATTATGCAAATCGTATTCAACCCGGATTTCTCCGGTGATGCACTTGCAATCGCAGACCGTGCTCGTAATGAATACGTGCTCGCTGTCCGCGGTCAAGTCGTTGAGCGCGATGCAGAAACGGTTAACGCTAACATCGCTACCGGTGAAATCGAAATTCGCGTCACAGAGATTGAAATTATGAACGCGGCCAAAACACCGCCGTTCCCGATTGAAGACGGTGTGGAAGTGGATGAGTCGATCCGTCTCAAATACCGTTATCTGGATCTGCGCCGTCCGGAAATGCAAAAAACACTGCAGCTTCGTTCGAAGGCAGCGAAAATTTTCCGTGACTTCCTTGACGGTGAAGGATTCATCGATATTGAAACGCCAATTCTTACGAAAAGCACGCCAGAGGGCGCCCGCGATTATCTCGTGCCAAGCCGTGTTCACCCTGGCGAGTTCTTTGCACTGCCGCAATCCCCGCAAATCTTCAAACAGCTGCTGATGGTCAGCGGTCTGGAGCGCTACTATCAAATCGCACGCTGCTTCCGTGACGAGGATCTTCGTGCAGACCGTCAACCAGAATTCACACAGGTGGATATTGAGACATCCTTCCTTTCACAAGACCAATTGCTCGAGCTGCTTGAGCAGTTAGTAGCGAAACTTCTTCGCGAAACGGTTGGCGTTGAGCTTGAAACTCCGTTCCAGCGCATTACCTATGCAGATGCAATGAACAAATACGGTTCTGACAAGCCGGATCTGCGTTTTGGAATGGAAATGGAAGATATCACGGACATTGTATCAACAAGTGATGTGAAGGTATTCGCTTCCGTGTCCGCAAGCGGCGGAGTGGTAAAAGCGCTCAACGCAAAGGGCTGTGCGAGCTGGAGCCGCAAAGAGCTGGATGATCTTCAACCGTTCGCTGCACGTTATGGCGGCAAGGGCCTTGCATGGGTAACCGTTAAGGAAGGCGAATGGCGCGGTCCGATCGTGAAATTCTTCAAGCCGGCAGAAATCGAGGCATTGACTGAGCGTCTTGGCGTCCAAGAAGGCGACTTACTGCTGTTCTCCGCCGATAAGAAGAAGGTCGTAGCAGACGTTCTTGGCAACCTGCGCCTCAAGATCGGTAAGCAGCTTGGTTTGATCGACGAGTCCAAATTCAAATTCGAATGGGTCGTGGACTTCCCGCTTCTTGGGTATGATGAAGAAGCGAAGCGTTATGTGGCTGAGCATCATCCGTTCACACGTCCAAATGATGATGACATCGCTTTGTTCGGGACGGATCCGGGGCAAATCAGAGCGCAAGCTTATGACCTTGTACTGAACGGCTACGAAGTTGGCGGCGGCTCCATGCGGATATACAAACGTGAAGTGCAGGAGCTTATGTTCAAGGCACTCGGCTTCTCGGCTGAAGAAGCGCATGAGAAGTTCGGTTTCTTGCTGGATGCCTTCGATTATGGAACGCCTCCGCATGGCGGATTTGCTTTCGGTTTCGACCGTCTGGTTATGCTGCTTACGGGACGTACGAATCTGCGCGAGACCATTGCGTTCCCGAAAACAGCAAGTGCAACTGACCTGCTGTCCGACGCTCCTTCTGAGGTGGATATCTCCCAGCTTCAACAGCTGCATATCCGTACGCTTCCAAAGCCGGTCAAACAAACAGAGGCTGCCGCAGCTGCCGCAGCACCTCAAGGCAGCTAATTTATATCTATAAGACTTTCTAATAAATATGAAAAAGACCGGATGACAGAACAGACATCGCTGCTTGCGATGTCTGCTCTTTCTAGGAAGGAGGAATTGAACGTGCTGCATCAATTTTCGCGAACAGAACTTGCAATTGGTCCGGAAGGCCTGGAAATCATGAAACAAAGCACGGTTGCTGTTCTTGGTATTGGCGGAGTCGGCGGAATTGCCGCTGAAGCACTGGCGCGTACCGGTATTGGACGCATTATTCTGATTGATAAGGATGTCGTGGACATTACGAATGTCAATCGTCAAATTCATGCACTTACAACGACAGTAGGGCAGCCCAAGGCTGATCTGATGCGCGACCGCATTAAACTTATCAATCCGGATTGTGACGTAATATCGCTGCGGATGTTTTATACGGAAGAGACGTATGAGAAGCTCTTCGAATACCCGCTCGATTATGTGGTCGATGCTTCAGACACTATTATGTACAAGATTCATTTGATCAAGCAGTGTTTGGAACGCAAGATTCCAATCATCTCCAGCATGGGGGCTGCTAATAAGATGGATCCGACAAGATTCCAGGTTGCGGATATTTCCAAAACTTCTATGGATCCAATAGCAAGAGTCGTGCGCCAGAAGCTTCGTAAAGAAGGAATCAAGAAGGGCGTTAAAGTCGTTTTCTCAACAGAGGAGCCGCAAAAACCGCGTGAAGATGTCACACAGCGTATCGTTCCTGAGAACGCGCCGGAAATTCGCAAGGCCAAACAGCCTCCTGCAAGCAATGCGTTTGTTCCTCCGGTCGCAGGATTAATTATGGTGAGCGTGGTCGTTCGCGATCTGCTCGCATCGGGAGGACAAGATTGATGAATGCTGCATTAGTGAATAAATTAGGACTGACCCTGGACATGCGCATACTCGTCCTTGAGGCTCCAGACTCCTCCTACGAGGAAGATCTGGGTGTAAGTAAAGAGAATACCCGGTATGATTCGGCTAAAGACGGCACCTATGATTTCGTGCTGCTCTTCGCTTCAGATATCGCAAGTCTCAAAGAGCATGCTCCAGAAGCATTGAAGGCTGTGAAGAAAGAAGGTCTGCTGTGGATATGTTATCCGGAAGAATCTTCCAAAATTCGTACAGACATCAACCGTTTAAGAGGTTGGAGAGTGGTTACGGACGAGGGCTATGAGACGATTTCCATGATATCCGTTGACGAGACCTGGACGGCAAAACGTTTCCGCCTGGAAGGAACAGGAGCTCCTAAGGCAGCAGTGCGTTCCAATCGTACACCGATTACAGTAAACCGCAGCCTGCCGCCTCAGGAATTGACAGTTCCGGATGAATTGATTGCGGCGCTTACGCTTGAGCCTGCTGCGGATGCATTCTTCGTCGCACTGGCTCCGCTTGATCGCAGAGAATACGTGGACTGGATCAATGAAGCGAAGGATGAGGAAGCAAGAAACGAACGTATTACCGCCACTGTGGCGAAGCTGCTTCAGAAGCTTAAACGTCCTTCGGACAAAGCGTAATAAGATCCAATAGAGAAAACCTTGAGAGATCCGTGTAGAGAAGAGCATGAGTCGTGCCTTCGTCTAAACGGATCTTATTTTGCATATAGTTGACCTAACGAATAAAAGTTGCCTTTGACAAACTTTTTTGGTGGTGTACAATGAATATAGGAAACAATGGTCTAGGCGCTGCATACATGTAGGGAATAGATCATGTAGATAATGAAGTTAACTAGAGGTGATTGATGATGAGTGAGGAAACAGCTCCATTAGTGAAAGAACCAACAGGATGGCGCAGCGAAAGATCCCAATCCACCCTTCCTGAAGTATACAGATCGATGAAAATCCCAAAGACCGGCTCCTGGATTCGTAAATTTATTGCTTTTGCCGGTCCGGGCTATCTGGTTGCAGTGGGCTACATGGATCCAGGAAACTGGGCGACAGATTTAGCCGGTGGTTCGATGTTCGGCTATACGCTCTTATCGGTCATATTGCTCTCCAACCTGATGGCCATTCTGCTTCAGGCCTTAGCAGGCAAGCTTGGAATCGTCACAGGGCGTGACTTGGCGCAGGCATGCCGCGATCATTACAGCAAACCGGTTTCCATGATGTTATGGGGACTTTGTGAATTAGCAATTGCTGCATGCGACCTAGCGGAGGTTATCGGAGCTGCAATAGCGCTGAATTTATTGTTCAATATCCCGTTAATTGCGGGTGTTATAATAACCGTACTAGATGTTCTAATCCTTCTCTTGCTGCAAAACAAAGGATTCCGCTACATTGAAGCGTTAGTGATTATGCTGATCGTAACGATTGGCGGCTGCTTCCTGCTGGAGATGTTCTGGGCGAAACCCGAAGTGGCCGAGGTTATGAAAGGCTTTGTCCCAAGCGGTGAAATTGTTACAAATCCAGCTATGCTGTATATTGCTATCGGTATTCTTGGAGCTACAGTTATGCCGCATAATTTATATTTGCACTCTTCCATCGTTCAAACGCGGCAGTACGATCAGACGGAACTCGGCAAACGCCAAGCGATCAAATATGCCACTTGGGATTCTACCATTGCATTGTTCTTCGCATTATTCATCAATGCAGCGATTCTTATTATTGCAGCAGCGACGTTCCATACAAAGGGCTTGACGGATGTAGCTGAAATACAAGAAGCTTATCATCTGCTCGCTCCAATGCTGGGCACAACGGCTGCAAGTGTATTGTTCGGAGTAGCGCTGCTTGCTGCGGGGCAGAACTCAACACTGACCGGTACCTTGGCAGGCCAGATCGTCATGGAAGGTTTCCTTAACATCCGTCTCCCGGCGTGGCTCAGACGACTTGCTACACGTTTAATCGCCATTATACCGGCAGTTATTGTCACGGCCATCTATGGGCCGAGCGGAACCATGGATTTACTTATTCTAAGTCAGGTCATTCTTTCCTTACAGCTTTCCTTTGCTGTTATTCCGCTTGTTAAATTTACGAGTGATAAAGTGAAGATGGGGAAATTTGCTAATCCGCTGTGGATGAAATTACTGGCATGGTTCGTTGCTATTATTATTGCAGGGTTGAACATCATACTGCTTATTCAGACCTTTACCCAATAGTCGTTTCAAGTCAAAACCCCTTTCCTTCTCTTCAAGGAAAGGGGTTTTGTTGTCAGATTGGGGGCGGTTGTGGTGAAGGCGCATCCCGATGTGGTATGATACTATAAAAAAGGTAGTGCATAAATGGATTTATTTTCTTATCAGGAGGCTTCCGAAGCACCAAGAGCAAAGCTGCTTGCCGACCGTATGCGTCCAGAGACAATTGATGAGTATATTGGACAGGATGCGATCGTGGGTCCTGGTAAACTGCTCAGACGGGCGATAGAAGCAGATCAGGTTTCCTCGATTTTGCTGTACGGTCCGCCTGGCTGCGGTAAAACGACGCTTGCACATATTATATCCAAACGGACACAAGGTGAATTCGTTAAGCTTAATGCTGTTGAAGCCTCAGTGAAAGATGTACGCGCGGTCATCGATCAAGCAAGAATGAACAAGTCGATGTACGGGCGTAAAACCATCTTGTTTCTGGACGAGGTGCACCGCTTTAATTCTTCCCGTCAAGATGCGCTTTTGCCAGCTGTTGAGCAGGGGATCATCATATTCATTGGAGCGACAACTGAGAATCCGTTCCACTATGTGAATGGCGCGCTATTATCCCGTTCTACCTTGTTCCAGCTTGAAGCCCTTACTCGCATTGATGCGCTTGAAGCGATGCGCCGGGCGCTTGCAAATAAGGAACGAGGGCTTGGCTTCATGGACCTTCATATCGAGGACGATGCGCTTGCGCATATCGCAAGTATGGCTGGCGGCGATATAAGAAGAGCGCTTAATGCTCTGGAGCTCGCTGCGGTTACTACGCCATCCAAGCCTGATGGTTCGGTTCATATCACGCTTGAGATTGCGGAGGAGTCGATCCGAAAGCCGACGATTCGAGCGGATGAGTCAACGCAGTACGATGTGCTGTCTGCCTTTCACAAGAGCGTCCGTGGATCAAGTGATGCTGCTCTCTTCTGGTTCCTGTATGCCGTAGAGAAGCTCGGGATGGACCCGATGACCTTTGTACGAAGACTCATTGTCGCATGCAGCGAGGATATCGGTCTTGCCAATCCGCAGGCTATGGTGCAGGCTGTGACGGCTATGGATGCTTATCATAAGATTGGCTGGCCGGAAGCGAAGTATAATATCGCACAAGCAATCCTGTTCGCGGTCGAAAGTCCGAAATCTAATGCGGCGGCGGCAGCAATCGGCAATGTGAGGGGCACAATTGAAGCCATAGGCTCTGCTGAAGTGCCGCTGCACCTTCGGGATACTCATTACAGCGGAGCAGAGAAGCTGGGACATGTGGGGTATAAATATCCTCATGACTATCCTGAGCATTATGTGAAGCAGGTTTATTTGCCTGACACAATCGCGCATAAGTCGTTTTATAAGGCTACACAGCAGGGGATGGAGGATAAGATAAGGCAAAATCAAGAGCGAAGAAAAAACAAATAATACAGAGAACGATACAAAAACAGCCGCAGGAGTAAGCAAATAGCGCATAAAGGGCTGCCTTAACCGAATAAACATAATTAAAGACCAAAAACAGCGTAATGCAAGGATCCGCTCGTTTGACGTAAAGATCGGCTTCGACTAATGTAGTAATATAAACATTTTTTATAATTTTCAGTTCCAGAAGGAGGTGCACCTGTCGTCGTTGTGGTCGTCATAAACGGTGAACGGCAGACAGGGAATCGTTGAATAGTGACCCGTTACCCATATTGATGAATGGTATTTTAATTTTGCTGCTCGTCTTTCTAAACGGCTTTTTCGTTGCCGCGGAGTTTGCTATGGTGAAAGTAAGAAGCAGTCGTATTGACTTGCTCGTCTCAGACGGTAATGCTCGTGCCCGTTTTGCCTTAATGCTGACCAATAACCTGGATGCCTATTTATCAGCTTGTCAGCTCGGGATTACACTTGCTTCCCTTGGCCTTGGTTGGATTGGGGAACCGGCTATTAAAGACTTGATTGAGCCTTGGCTGCTCAAGCTTGGTTCGAATGAAGCAGTCATTGAAACGATTTCCTTCATAATTGCATTCTCGATCATTACACTCCTTCACATCGTACTTGGGGAGTTGGCACCGAAAACAATCGCAATACGAAAGTCAGAAGAGGTCACGATGTGGACAGCAATTCCGCTTATCGTGTTCCGCAAAATAATGTACCCATTCATCTGGTTCTTAAATGGCACGGCAAATTGGCTGCTGAAACTGATTGGGATTGAACCAGCCTCCGAGCATGATTCTGCCCACACGGATGAAGAAATTCGGATTCTCATGAAAGAAAGTCACAAGTCCGGCCTAATCGATAATACGGAATTAACGTTGATGGACAATATATTTGATTTTGCAGAAACCCATGCACGCGAGATCATGATCCCCCGGACCGAAATGATCTGTTTGTATGTGAATCTTTCCTTCGAAGAGAACAAAGCCATTGCGCTTAAGGAAATGCATACACGATATCCTGTCTGTGCGGGAGATAAAGATAATATTATCGGCTTCGTCCATATCAAAGATATGTTGAAGGTAACCGGCCTTGCCTCGGCGGATCTTCGCCAAATCATGCGTCCGATAACGACCGTTCCTGATTCCATGCAAATCAGCTCGCTCCTTAAGCTGCTGCAGAAGAAAAAGACTCAAATCGCACTGCTTATTGATGAGTACGGCGGGACCTCAGGTTTGGTAACGCTTGAGGACATCATGGAGGAAATTGTCGGGGAAATTCAAGATGAATTTGACGAGGAGCGTCCGGACATTGAAGTAAGAGACGATGACTCGCACTCCATTAATGGACTTATGCTTATTCAAGAAGTGAACAGTTATTTCGGAACCGATATCGAAAGTGATGACTATGACACGATTGGCGGTTGGATGTATGCTCAGATTGAGATTACGCCGACACGGGATCAGAAGGTTTATCATCCTGGAGGATTTGAATTTATCGTAGAAGAAACGGATAATCTGCGTATTTCTCGCATTTTACTGAGAAAACGTGAAGCGGACGAGAACAGAGAAGAAGAGTATCAAGCCGAAACCGGCTAAATGCTTATTCATAGAATCGTGAACCACAATGATAAAGCCTCCTTCATCCAATATGGACGAAGGAGGCTTTATTGTGGAAGCAACCGCTATGCTTGATGTACAATATCGATTGTACCTCCTCCAAGGCAGACATCGCCATCGTAGAAGACGACAGCCTGACCTGGAGTAATCGCCTTTTGCGGCTTATCGAACACAACTTCTGCTGTTGTGCCATCTTCTTTGAAAGTTAAAGTAACGCCTTGATCAGGCTGGCGGTAACGAAATTTAGCCGTAACCTGAATCGAGCCTTCCGGACGCTTGGGTGAAATCCAATTAACGCCGGTTGCCGTTAAGCTGATGGAATACATACTCGGGTGCTGGTCGCCCTGCACCACATACAGAATGTTTTCCTTTAAATCCTTGGCAGCAACGAACCACGGCTCACCGTTACCGGATCCGCCAATGCCAAGACCTTGACGCTGTCCAAGTGTATAATACATGAGTCCGTCGTGGCGGCCTTTGGTTTCGCCGGTTTCGATGTCAATCATAGCACCGGGCTGTGCAGGCAGATAACCGCTAAGAAACTGTTTGAAATTGCGCTCGCCTATAAAACAAACGCCTGTGCTGTCTTTCTTCTTCGCCGTAGCAAGTCCGAACTGCTCCGCAATCCTTCTGACTTCCGGTTTGGGAAGATGACCGATTGGGAACATAGCCTTGCGGAGCTGGTCCTGATTCAGAGCGCTCAGGAAGTAGGTTTGATCCTTATTCGAATCTTCACCGCGCAGCAGTTTGGTCTCGCCGCCGGGCAATCGTTCCAAGCGGGCATAATGGCCTGTTGCCAAATAATCTGCACCGAGATCTACAGCCTTGCGCAGGAAATCACCGAATTTAATTTCACGGTTGCACATAACATCCGGATTCGGAGTACGCCCCAAGCGATATTCGTCCAGGAAATACGTAAATACTTTCTCGAAATAAGCTTTCTCAAAATTAACCGTATAGTAGGGGATACCGATCTGGTCACAGACGCGGCGCACATCCTCCGCATCCTCTTCAGCCGTGCATTGACCGAATTCATCAGTATCATCCCAGTTCTTCATAAAGATGCCGATTACATCATAGCCCTGCTGCTTGAGAAGCAGCGCGGTTACAGATGAATCCACTCCGCCGGACATACCGACAACAACACGAGTGTTTGCATTACTCATTATTTGTTCACCACCTTGATTAATCCAACAATAAGCCGTCAATAATCCTGATCGATCGAATTTTGCGCTTAATTTCTCTATTGTAGCATAATCTGAACAACTTTTTCATGGAAAGGACAAGCTTTTTTCACCAAAACCGTCTGCAGTATGTTAACATATATATGTTATGGGAATACAGTGATTTAGAAGCATGTACATAGCAGCAGCATCCTAAATAGCGAGATACAGTTTCTTTGGAGAAGAGGTGTCACAGTTGAAAATATCAACGAAAGGCCGTTACGGCTTAACAATTATGATGGAATTATCAGTGAAATTCGGCGAGGGACCTACGTCCCTAAAGAGTATAGCAGAGCGTAATCAATTATCCGAACATTATCTGGAGCAGCTGATCGCACCGCTTCGCAATGCAGGGCTTGTTAAGAGCATCCGCGGCGCTTACGGAGGCTACGTTCTTTCTCAAGATCCGGAAACCATCACTGCCGGTGATGTCATTCGTATTCTTGAAGGGCCGATATCGCCTGTTGACTTTACGGAAGAGGACGACCCGGCAAAGCGTAACCTTTGGCTGAGAATTCGAGACAGCATTGCGGGCGTACTTGACTCCACAACACTTGCAGATCTTGTGAATTACAAAGAAGAAGGTCAATCAGACTCCTACATGTTCTATATCTAAGCGTTATAACGTATTAGTGGACGTACGAGTAAGTAAGGATGATTACAATGAAACGATACTACTTTGATCATGCAGCTTCAACACCGATGCATCCGGAAGTTGCGCGCGTGATGCTGGATATATTAACGACAACGGTCGGAAATGCTTCGAGCATTCACAGGTTCGGACGCGAAGCCCGTCAATTGCTAAACCAAGCTCGAGATAAGATTGCAGCCGGAATCGGCTGCTCTCCTTCCGAGCTTATATTTACTTCGGGGGGTACGGAGAGCGATAATACGGCGATTGTCGGTATTGCCAGAGCGGGCCGCAAACGAGGCAAATCTCATATCATCACATCTGCGGTTGAACATCACGCCGTTCTCCATACCTGTGAGGCACTCGAACGGGAAGGGTTCCGGATAACCGTTCTTCCAGTAGATGAATACGGGCAGGTTTCCACAGCAGATGTGGAAGCTGCTGTAGAACCTGACACTGCATTAATCACCATCATGTACGCCAACAACGAGACCGGAACGATACAGCCGATTGAAGAGATCGGCCGTATCGCCCGGTCTAATGGTGTTATATTTCACGTTGATGCTGTACAGGCAATGGGGCTTCTGCCGATTAATCTGCGCTCACTGCCTGTTGATCTGATGAGCTTCTCTGCTCACAAGATTAATGGTCCTCAAGGGGTTGGTGCTTTGTATGTCGGCAGGCAAATTCTATTGGATCCGCTGCTTAGCGGCGGGACACAAGAACGCAAGCGGCGCGCTGGTACTGAAAACGTTGCCGGAATTGTCGGATTTGCCAAAGCGTTTGAACTTTCTGTGAATTTAATGTCAGAGAGGAAACTTTTCTTAGACAAGCTTCGTTATACATGGATAGAGAGGCTGCAAGAGCTAGTGGATCAAGAACGAATCGTGCTAAACGGTCATCCTTCGGATCGGCTGCCTCATATTGTGAATCTCAGTTTTATTGGCGTCGATACGGAGACGCTGCTTATGAATTTAGATCTCGAGGGTATTGCTGCATCCAGCGGATCGGCCTGCACGGCAGGTGCACTGGAGCCTTCTCATGTATTGCGTGCGATGAGAATATCACAAGAACGATTATCTTCTGCAGTGCGATTCAGTTTTGGTTTGGGGAATACTACCGATGAGCTCGAACAAGCGGCAAAAAAAGTTGCAACTTTTGTAAACCGTGTTCGTAATAATTCCTAGGAGGACCTCCTACCGGTGATACGACTTCAGCATGTGATTGGACTTCCTGTTATTGAGATGGGTGCCGGCAAACTTGTCGGACATGTGAAGGATGCTTGGTTTGATGAGCATTGGCGGTTAGACGGTATCGTTTTAGATGCTGGCAGAAGGTTTCTGACGGCTATGAAAGCAGTTCTTTGGAGCGACGTACTAATATGCGGGGAAGATGCGGTTCTCATCCTGAATGAAGCCTCGATCCGCAAGACGAAGATAGCCGAAGTTCAGCGTTCTTTTCATACCGGCACCATACGTTTGAAAGATTTACCCGTTGTAACGGAACACGGTGAACAACTTGGCCGAGTGTCAGATGTTTATTTTGACGATTTACAGGGTACACAAATAGTAGGTTATGAATTGACAGACGGTTTTGTGGCGGATTTGATGGAAGGGCGCAGATGGCTCCCGGCTCCGCTGAGCTCCGATGATGTCATGCTTGGGGAAGATGTGATTATTGTTCCGGCCGGCAGTGAAGCTAGTCTGGAGCAGGTCACTGCTTCTGATTCGGATATAGGGAGAAATGTGTAATGAAATGCCCAAATTGTAACTCGAAAGATATCGGTAAAATTGGATCGCACCAGTACTATTGTTGGGGCTGTTTCATTGAATTGACTGTGAACGGGGAGAAAATGTCCGTTTATCAAGTCGAAGAAGATGGTACGCTCAGCTCGCTTGATGATTTGTTCTTTGAAGATGAAATGCCGCAAGTCCACGCAAACTAATAGAATGAACGAAAAGCGGTGTTATTCCTTTCGGGATAACACCGTTCTTTGTTATTTCCTGCTAATTGCCACGGCTCTTCAAAGCTGGCTCCAAATCATTCCGGGATGATTTGTCCTAGGTTTACATATACTGAAACAAATGGACAATCATTAAATGAGGGGGGAGAGCCGTGGATAGATTTACGAATAACCGACTGTTTGCATGGTTGGTTTATATCATTCTAGGACTAGTTTCGCTTTATTTGCTGTTGCTGCTCAAGCCGGTAATTACACATATCTATATCTTTCTGCGCGCGGTATTAGCCCCTTTTCTCATCGCGATGATTATTTCATATGTACTTAACCCTATTGTGAGCCTGCTCAACGAGCGTAAGGTACCTCGTACCATCGCGGTGCTGCTTATATATGCGGTATTCTGCGCATCATTGACCGTCGTGCTGGTCAATGCGATTCCGATATTTCTTGAGCAGCTGCAGGAGCTTAACCGACATATGCCCGACCTGACAATGAGGGCGCAAAACATCGTGAATGATTTGAATAACTCTTCGTTTCTGCCGGAGAGTATCCGCGGAGGGATCAACAACTCTCTGTACAAGCTGGAAAAGCAAGCTTCGGATTCGATATTTAGTTTTGTGAACAATATTGGTGCGATGATTAATGTTCTTTTTATTGCTTTTATCATTCCTTTCCTCGCGTTTTATATTTTGAAGGATTTTGAGGTCTTTGAACGAACGCTGCTCACTTATGTGCCGAAGTCCCATCGAAAGCATGCCGTTCGGCTGCTGAAAGATATTGATAATGCGCTTGGCAGTTATATCCGGGGCCAATTTCTTGTATGTCTAATCGTAGGCATATTGGCTTACATCGGATATTTAATTGTTGGAATGCCGTATTCGCTTCTCCTGGCAAGCGTTGTCGCGGTCACGAACATCATTCCTTACCTCGGACCTTTCTTCGGTGCAGCGCCGGCTCTTGTTGTGGCATCCACCGTTTCATTCAAAATGATGCTGATGGTTGTTATCGTGAATACGGCCTGCCAGATCCTTGAAGGCAATGTTATTTCTCCTCAGGTGGTTGGGCGGACACTTCATATGCACCCGCTGTCGATCATCTTCGCGCTGCTCGTGGGAGGGGAGTTAGCCGGGATTGTCGGGATGATTTTGGCAGTTCCGATATTCGCAGCAATCAAAGTTATCCTTCAGCATATGTTTGCGTATTATGTTAGAAGAAAGACTATTTGACATTATCCTGTCTGTCTCGATATACTAATGATAATTACGCCAATTGCATGATATGAAATCGAGGATGAAACTTAAGTACAGCCATAGCCCGCCAATCAGAGAAAGAATTTCTTCGTGACTGCCTGCAGTTCACGTCGGCTGTGAAAATTCTTATGGTGAAGAATGGCCGGAAGCTGGTTTCGGAGTGTGAATGAAATTCACCGGATGGGTCCGTTAACGCCTGCATGAGGAGATTGCCGATGGAAGTTAAGCTGCGGAAGAAGCAGTGACGACTGGCTGGGCAATAACCAGGGTGGTACCGCGAATCATTCGTCCCTGTTTTTTGGGGGCGTTTTTTTTATTTCTGCATTTATCGACTAATGGGGGTTTGAATCACTATGAAAGCAAGTGAAATCCGTTCCAAGTGGCTCGCTTTTTTCGAAAGCAAAGGCCACAAAATCGAGCCGAGTGCTTCATTGGTTCCGCATAATGATCCTTCGCTGCTCTGGATCAATGCAGGCATGGCACCGCTAAAAGCTTACTTTGACGGGCGGGTGAAGCCGGAAAATCCGCGTATTGCCAATTCACAGAAATGTATCCGGACTAATGATATCGAGAATGTCGGCAAAACCCGCCGGCATCACACCTTTTTTGAAATGCTCGGTAACTTCTCGATTGGTGATTATTTTAAAGAGGAAGTCATTACATGGGCATGGGAATTCATGACGGATCCAAAGTGGATCGGCTTTGACCCGAACCGCTTGTCTGTAACTGTATTTCCTGAGGACGAGGAAGCGTTCCGTTTCTGGAATGAAAAAATCGGTCTGCCTGCAGAGCGTATCTATAAGCTGGAAGAGAACTTCTGGGATATTGGTGAGGGCCCATGCGGTCCATGTACGGAAATTTTTTATGACCGCGGCGAGAAATATGGCGACTTGAACGATCCGGAATGCTGGCCCGGCGGTGAAAATGAAAGGTTCCTTGAAGTATGGAACCTCGTGTTTTCGCAATATAATCATAATAAAGATGGAAGCTACACACCGCTGCCAAATAAAAATATCGATACAGGTGCCGGACTTGAACGGTTTGCTTCGATTTTGCAGGATGTGGATTCGAACTTTGACACCGATCTGTTCCAGCCTATCATTCAGCGCACCAGTGAAATCACAGGCTTCAAGTACAATGTGAATGAAGAGCATGATATTGCTTTCAAGGTAATTGCGGATCATATCCGTACGGTAGCCTTCGCCGTTGGTGATGGCGTCATGCCATCTAATGAAGGAAGAGGTTATGTCATTCGTCGCCTCCTAAGACGCGCCGTCCGTTATGGGAAAACATTAGGTGTCGACCGTCCGTTCCTTCATGTGCTAGTAAAGATTGTTGGCGATATTATGGGCGTTTACTATCCGGAAGTCGTCGAAAAACGCGAATTCATTGAGAAGGTCATTCGTACAGAGGAAGAACGTTTCCATGAGACACTCTCTGACGGCCTTGCACTTCTTGCTGAACTTGTAGCTGGTGCCCGTTCTGCCGGGGAGCAGCAAATCAGCGGTCAAGATGCATTCAAGCTGTATGACACCTTCGGATTCCCGTTCGATTTGACTGAAGACTATGCTTCCGAGCAAGGTATGACCGTAGACCGTGAAGGCTTTGATGCTGCAATGGACGAACAGCGCGTGCGTGCCCGGGCTGCCCGCCAGGATACAGGAAGTATGAACGTACAGGGCGGACCTTTGGCTGAATTCACTGCGAAATCTGAGTTTATCGGCTATAATGATCTCGTTACTGAGGGAGCTTCGATCCTTGCTATTGTTGAAGGCGATGCTTTAGTCGAATCTGCAGCTGTTGGCAGTCAAGTGCTAGTACTGCTGGACCGTACCCCTTTTTATGCAGAAAGCGGAGGCCAGATTGGTGACAATGGCGTTATAGCAGGCAGCGGATTCACATTAACAGTTGAGGATGTAACGAAAGCGCCTCACGGCCAGCCTGTTCATCATGCGTTTGTAACAAACGGAACCGTCCGTGTAGGTGATTCCGTTCAAGCGGCAGTAACTGCACAGACAAGGGAAGATATCATTAAGAACCACACCGCGACACATTTGCTTCACCGCGCGCTTAAGGATGTTCTCGGCGAGCATGTTAATCAAGCGGGATCTTTAGTGAATGCAGACCGATTGCGGTTCGATTTTTCTCACTTTGGCAGTATTACCCCTGAAGAGCTGGTTGATATCGAGCGTCGTGTGAATGAGCAAATCTGGCGCGGAACGCAGCTTTCAATTGGGTATAAGTCGCTTGCAGAAGCAAAGGCGATGGGTGCTATGGCGCTTTTCGGTGAGAAATACGGCGATGTTGTACGTGTCGTTCAAGTTGGCGATTACAGTCTTGAATTATGCGGCGGCTGTCATGTCACAAATACGGCCCAGATTGGGCTGTTCAAGCTGATTGGAGAGAGCGGAATAGGCTCTGGCGTTCGCCGGATAGAAGCTGTTACAGGTCGTCATGCCTATCTCTTCATGGATGGACAGCTGGAGCTTCTCAAACAATCGGCAGCACTGCTAAAATCAAATGTAAACGACGTGCCAAAACGCATAGAGGCGCTTAACCAACAGGTGAAGGACCTTGGCCGTGATAACGAATCCCTTCAAAGCAAGCTTAGCCGAATTGAGGCAGGGTCGCTTGAGACTCAAGCGAAAACAGTCAACGGAATTACTGTATTGGCCGCAGAGGTTCAAGCACCCAATATGGATGCGCTTCGCGGTATTGTTGATGAGCTGAAAGCAAAACTTTCAGAGGCCATTATCGTCTTAGGAGCAGTTACGGAGGACAAAGTTAATCTTGTCGTTGCTGTTTCGCCTGCACTTGTGAAGCAGGGCTATAACGCCGGTAAAATTATTAAAGAAGCGGCTGCAGCTTGCGGCGGAGGAGGCGGGGGCCGTCCGGATATGGCTCAAGCAGGAGGCAAGGATCCTTCAAAATTAAAGGATGCACTCCAAATTGCTGAAGAACTGGTTCTAAAGCAGGCAAATGTGATATGATACAGGTATAAAAAGGCTGTTAATTGACTTGGAAAGTGAGGTGCTGGCGATGAATTCCATGGATAAGACAATGAAATTCGACGTGAAGGCGGAAGGAGTAGAGGCTTCTTCGAGAGAAATAATGTTATCGGTATACGATGCGCTGCTCGAGAAGGATTACAACCCTATCAACCAGATTGTTGGTTATTTATTGTCAGGAGATCCCGCATACATTCCACGGCATAACAACGCCAGAAGTTTAATCCGCAGAAAGGAACGAGACGAGCTGATTGAAGAACTCGTACGCTCCTATTTAAGTCAGCACCGCAACTAAACCTTTGATGAAATGAGGCCGCCTTATTCATGCGTCTTATGGGATTGGATTATGGCGACCGAAGAATCGGTGTAGCCGTCAGCGACGCATTTGGCTGGACCGCGCAAGGGCTTGGAATCGTGGAGAAAAGACGCGATAACGGCGAGGTTGAAGCGATTGAGAAGCTGGTTAAGGAACATGAAGTGAGTGAAATTGTAGTCGGTTTACCTAAAAACATGAATGGCACCATCGGTCCGCGTGGCGAAATTTGCATCGCATTCGCTCAACATTTACAGCAAAAACTAAATGTACCCGTACACCTTTGGGACGAACGGCTAACGACCGTTGCTGCAGAGCGAACCCTGCTTGAGGCTGACGTTAGCCGTAAGAAGCGAAAGTTAGTGGTGGACAAAATGGCGGCAGCGCTCATTTTGCAAAATTATCTCGATTCTAAAACGAAAAGGTGAGGGTAACGATGACAAAGGACGACGTGCAGTACGAAGAGCCAGAAATCATCTACATTCCGGATGAAGACGGTAATGAAGAAGAATTCGAGGTTGTCATGAAGTTTGAAGTAGACGGCTCCGATCAGAAATATATGATGGTCGTTCCGCTGAATACCGATTCCTCCGATGAAGAAGAGGACGAGGAAGCAGATGAAGTCTACGCTTTCCGTTATGAGGAAGACGGCGATGATTTGAAGTTGTACACGATTGAAGATGAAGAAGAGTGGAATATGGTTGAAGAGACATTCAATACTCTCCTTGCCGAAATCGACGACAACGACTAAGCAAACCGCTACTCAGCGAGAGGAGTATTCATTACATGTCAGAAGTTGAGCGCATTTCCATATTGAAGCCCGTTTACGGCCATGAGGTCGAGCTAATCGGGGATGAAGGAGAGTCAGAACCCTTCCATATTGTTGCGGAGTATCGGATTGGTGACCAAGCATACGCAGGGTTGCAGTCTGAGGCTATGCGCAAACAGGATGAAGTTGCTTTCTTTCGTGTACTATTGGTTGAGAATGCTGAACCGGAGCTTGAATCCATTGAAGATGAAGATGAATGGGAAGCTGCTGCTGAAGCGTTCGATGATCTGATGTTTGAAGGCGACGATCAACCTTAAGACGGCAGCATAATTGAGCTGCATAGGCTGATCTAGACTTATGAAACGTATATGGGAACGGAAGGGGCGGTGCAGACCGCCCTTTTTCCGCGCTAACTTAGAAATGGAGGATGCGTTGTTTGGAACAGTCTGAACACCAGTCAACTGATGATAAACCGGCATATAAAGCTCAACCTGCTGCGCCGAGGCGCGGCCGTATTACTTTATGGGTGATCATAACCCTGCTTGTACTTTTTGTAGTTGCAGCAGGAAGCCTATCCCTCTATATTTGGAACGGATTACGTCCGACATCTTCGGGGGAGACGAAACAGGTCGAACTGAAGAAAGGCATGTCCCCGTTTAATTTTGCTGAGGAGCTTGAGAATCAGGGGATCATCCGAAATGCCTTTATTTTCAAATATTACCTTCGTTATAAAAATGAAGGACCTCGTTTTCAGGCAGGTGTTTACGACCTTCAGCCGGGTATGGAAAAGGACGCGATTATCGCCAAGCTGAATGCCGGGGAGACGCTGAAATCGGAAACTATTCGGTTCACCATCCCGGAAGGGTATACGGTTGAGCAGATTGCGGACAAGCTTGCTAAAGAGGGATATGCAGACAAAGCGTCTTTCTTGAAGCTTGCGGATACAGACCGGGTATGGAATGATGTGGAATCTGCACGTCAAATACCGAAGAATGCTGCGCTTCGTCATCGATTGGAAGGCTATTTATTCCCGGATACCTATGAAATGGAGGAGAACAGTAAGCCTGAGGACATTCTGACTAGAATGCTTCAAGAGCTTGACCATAAACTGGACACTCTCCCCGAGGGCTGGGAGGATGCCATGGCAGAGCGTAAACTGGATTTGAATGCCGTCATGACGATTGCCTCGCTTGTAGAACGCGAAGTTGTTGTCGATGAAGAGCGTCCGGTTGTTGCAGGGATTATCTATAATCGGCTGGAAAAGGGGATGCCCTTGCAAATTGACGCAACGGTGCAGTACTCACTGGATAAACCGAAGGAGCGCCTATTCGAGAATGATTTGAAGGTGGACAGCCCTTACAACACTTACAAAATTAAGGGACTCCCGCCTGGACCGATAGCATCACCGAGTCTCAAATCGATTGAGGCTGCTTTATTTCCACAAAAAACCGATTATTTCTACTACGTAACCAAGAAGGATGGCAGTCATAAGCATTTGTTTGCCAAAACATTGAAAGAGCATAATCGCAATATCGACTTAAGTAATGAAAATTAAGGAGGCGAGAGCGGTGGCAATCAAGCCGGAGTTACTTGCCAGTGCAGCTACAATAGAAGAAATCGAACGTTTAATGGCAGCGGGTGCGGATGCATTCGTAATTGGGGAAGCGCGTTTTGGCATGCGTCTGCCTGGAGATATGGATACCAAGCAGATCGCCCAAGCAGTCAAGCTTGCTAAGCCCCATGGAGTGAAAATCTACGCTGCATTGAATAATGTAATGGATAACGATACGGTTGAATTACTTCCTTACTATATCCGGGCTATAACGGATGCGGGTGTGAATGGAATTGTATTCGGTGATCCAGCGGTTCTAATGACCGTAAAACGCATTGCGCCTGAGCTAAGCATGCATTGGAACGCCGAGATGACCTCGACAAACTACGAAACGGCGAACTATTGGGGACGCCGGGGTGCGACAAGATTTGTTCTTGCGCGTGAATTGAATATGGAGCAGGTTCTTGAAGCAAGGAATCATACGTCGCTGGAGCTTCAAGTGCAGGTCCATGGCTTGACGAATATATATCACTCCAAGAGACCGCTCGTGCATAACTACTTGGATCATCATGAGAAATCCGAACGCAGACCGGTCAAGAATGAAGGTGCCTCAGAGAATCTTTCAAAAGGAAAGCTTGATGATGGCCTTTATTTAATTGAAACGGAACGTCCGGATGAGCGTTATCCGATCTATGAGGATGCGAACGGAACGCATATTATGAGCTCTGATGATGTGTGTATGCTTGAGAATTTGCATGAGTTAATGGAAGCAGGTATCCATAGCTTTAAGATCGAAACACTGCTAAAATCGATTGTATACAATGAGACAGTTATTCGTGCATATCGAGCTGCCATTGATGCTTATTATGCAGATCCAGACGGGTATGCTTTTCAAGAAGAATGGCTCGAATCAATCGTTGCTCTGCAGGATCCGGCGAGGGAGCTTTCGTATGGATTCTTTTATAAGGAACAGGTTTATTAAGATAACGGGTTTATTTCGATTAATCGGTTTTACTGGAGGTGGATCATCATGACTACGAAAACTTCTCCGAAGTTTACGGGTAAACGTCATCGGCTTGATAAGCCGGAATTACTTGCGCCAGCAGGGAATTTGGAGAAATTAAAATTTGCTGTCCATTATGGTGCAGATGCAGTATATATTGGCGGTCAGAAATACGGGCTGCGCTCCAACGCGGATAACTTCAGCTTTGAGGAAATGAAGGAAGGCGTGGAATTTGCCAAGCGTTATGGTGCAAAAGTATTTGTTGCGACTAATATCTATGCTCATAATGAAGATATTGCAGGTCTAGAGGAATATCTGGTTAATCTGCAGGATGCCGGCATTGCGGCCATTATCGCTGCTGATCCTGTTATTATTGAGACGGCGCAGCGTGTTGCGCCGAAGCTGGAAGTGCATCTGAGCACACAGCAGTCGACATTGAATTGGCAGGCGGTTCAGTTCTGGAAAGAAGAGCAAATTCCTCGCGTGGTTCTTGCACGTGAAGCGAGTCTCGAGGAAATTGCCGAAATTAAAGCTCATGTCGATATCGAAATCGAAGCGTTTATTCATGGCGCGATGTGCTCCTCATTCTCAGGGCGCTGCGTGTTATCCAATCATTTTACAGATCGTGATTCCAATCGCGGCGGCTGCTCACAGTCCTGCCGCTGGAAATACGATATTTTTGAGGAAGATGCGCCGATGTTTAATCCTGAGGACGATAAGTTTACGATGGGATCCAAGGATTTGTGCATGCTTGAGAATATTCCTGATTTGATTGAAGTGGGCGTGGACTCCTTCAAGATTGAAGGACGCATGAAGAGTCTCCATTATGTAGCTACGGTTGTCAATGCTTATCGGCAAGCCATAGACTCGTATATGGCAGACCCGGATAACTATGTACTCAAGCAAGAGTGGCTGGATGATATTCAAAAAGCAGCGAATCGTCCGTTGAATACCGGCTTCTTTTACGATACACCAGGAGCTGAAGATCATATTTATGAGCCGGAGGAAAAGGCGGCGCCGTTTGATTTTGCCGGTGTTGTTATTTCTTACGATGAGTCGACTCAGCAAGCTGTCGTTCAGCAGCGGAACCATTTCAAGCCCGGCCAAGAAGTGGAGTTCTTTGGTCCGGATGGAACGTTCTTTAAGCAAGTTGTAGGAGAACTCACTGATTTGGAAGGCAATACCCTAGATGCGGCTCGTCATCCTTTACAGCACATCGTAATCAAGACGGATTTCCCCGTTAAACCGATGGATATGATGCGTAAATGGGTTCGTCTCAAATAGATAAATCACAAATAAGCAATGACTCCTAGAGCTTCCTGATTGATTCGTCGATTAGGAAGTTTTTTTATGTTCATTACCCGCTTACCTAACAAAACTGAATTCTTTTACCGATATATAGGATGATGTACATAAATGTTTTGTGAAGAAAGTTATGGGGGCAAGGGATGATGTAGGGTAGAGCGGCTGCAGCGTTACATCTAACTATTCTACAGTATAAACGAATTGACACGTACCCGCGCACTAACTAGCCGCAAGAGAAATCAACTTCAAAACAGGTGGTGTCTTAAAATGAACTCCAACAAGAAGACGGAAGAAAAAATGAAAGCAGCATCCGGACAAAATTCAAAAAATGTAAAATCTTTATACTCCTCATCAGTGAATACGATAGGAGGTGTAAAATTTCAAAACCCGATAAAATCTGTCGGATTGAAACTTTTTCTCATCATTTTCTCGGCCATTTTGGTCTGTGTGCTTGTCGTAGGTTTATTCTCGTATTCAACTTCAAAGTCAATCATCAAGGAAAAGGTATCACAGTCGGATACGGTTGCGATTTCGCAATCTCAGGGTAAACTTGATTTGATGTTTGCTAATTACGAAGCGCTTACTATGCAAATATTACTGGATAAGAATGTTCAAGAAAATCTTCAAAAGTATCAACAAATAACAGATGATTACGGAAAATTCGATACGCTTAAGAAGCTAAGCGACACAATTCAAACGTACATACTTGGAAATTCAAGCATCGTTGGCGCAGCTGTTATCCCGATCAGCGGAAGTGATAACAGTGTATCTGTGGGTGTTACCTCCATTTACACACTAGACGCCCAAAAGAGCGATTGGATGAAAACGATTGTTAGCGGGGAAGGACGTGTTGCATGGCTGCCTTCAAAAACAAAAGGTTACAGCGGAAATGCAGCAGAGGCAACAGTTGCTTTGGGGCGTGTTATGAAAAACACTGCCACGAATGAAGGGAACTTTATCATCCTCATCGAAGTGAATTTGAAGGAAATCGGCAAACAACTGTCAGATCTTAATCTGGGCACGGGCAGCGATTTGTCCATCGTTGATGACAAAAACAAAATTATCTTTTCGACTACTCCGGATATGACGGACAAGGATTCGTTCATCAAGCTGTCGGCGGATAAAAAGGCACCGAAGAAGGATTCATTTGAAACCGAGAAAAAAGACGGCAATCAAATTTTGGCTATGTACAGTCAATTTAACTCCATGAACTGGAAGCTGCTCGGAACAGTGCCTGTTAATGAATTGGTGAAAGATGCGGCGCCGATTCGAAATATAACATGGATCTTCTCCGCAATCGCTGCATTGCTGGCTATTGGTATTGGTCTTCTGGTTATCCGTATGGTTGCGATACCGTTAATCAGTCTGCGTAACCTGATGAATGAAGGACAACAAGGTAATCTGTCTGTAAGATCGTCAGTGAACAAGAAGGACGAAATCGGTCAATTATCGCAAAGCTTTAACCAAATGATGGCCCAGATTACAGCCCTTGTTACTCAGACGAATCAATCCGCGCAAGATGTGTTGAACACTGCCGGCGAATTATCCGAAGCATCGAAGAAAACGGCTATATCCGCTAAAGAAATTGCTGTAGCTACGGAAGAGATCGCAAGTGGCGCTTCCAGTCTGGCTGTCGAAGCGGATAAAGGCAGCGATTTGACTTCTGAGATCGGACATCAGATGCAGCAAGTCATGTCAGCGAATCAAGAGATGGGTGATGCAGCTTCCGAAGTTGAACGTGCAAGTTTGCAGGGAACTGCGTACATGAACAGTCTGATTGAAAAAACAGGCCTAACTGAAGAAATGACTCGTTCTATGGTTGAGAAGGTTGATCGCTTAAAAGAGAGCACGCGCTCCATCCGTAAAATTCTCGATGTACTGAACAACATGACGAAGCAAACGAATATTTTATCCCTGAATGCAACGATTGAAGCAGCACGTGCCGGAGCTGCAGGTAAAGGGTTTATGGTTGTTGCGGATGAAATACGTAAATTAGCCGATCAATCCCGTCAATCCATTGATGTAGTTGGTCAAATTACGGATACTATTCAAAAAGAAATCGATGAAACCGTTAATGTTCTGTCCAATGCTTATCCGATCTTCCAAGAGCAAATCTCTTCCGTAAAAGAAGCTAACCAGATCTTCTTGACGGTGCAAAGTCAAATGGGTGATTTTGTCGGACGACTCAGTACAGTTACGAACTCAATTTCTGGACTTGAGCGTTCGCAGGTTGTATTGTCTGAAGCGATGAGCAACGTAAGTGCGGTTGCAGAGGAATCATCCGCAACTTCAGAGGAAGTTGCATCCTTGAGCAATGAACAGACAAGTATTAGCGAAGGACTTGTTAGACTTTCCGACAAGCTGGAGAGCGTATCAAACGGTCTTAAAGAGACACTGTCCAGATTCCGTACGTAAAAGAAGGCCGGCACCTAGGGAGGCCACTGAAAAAGTCCTTCTGAATAAAAAGGCACATCCCCTCATTTTTTTGAGGGGATGTGCCTT
>NZ_JBHSOW010000046.1:0-27483 GCF_042656405.1 Paenibacillus solisilvae
AAGGTTGAGCAGAATTAAACCCTCTGCTCAACCTTTTTTCAAGATTGCTGGTCATTTTTTAAGAAAGTGGACTGTCCTTTGGTGTGAATTTACATGCTTTTGGGACAGCCCCTTCTCATGTTTTATAGAGGGGCAGGGTTGTTAACCGATCGATAATGACTTGTTCCACGGCAGCGACGACATGCTTGGAAAGCCGGTTGGTGAAAGCCAAGCAGTTGTTATCTTCTTCTCTAATTGAAAGGAGCATAAGCCTTCGGCATATCGTCAAATTGTTTTATCGAAACGTCAAGCCCTGCATGCTGCCTTGAAGAGTTCAGACAGCTGTAAAAATAGTGATTTAGCGGAATAATTGAACCGCAAAGAAGGCAGGTGACGATTTTTCGGCTGGCGCGGGCCTGCGGAAGCGCTTCTAGGCGGTATGGCTGTGATACAATGACAACACTGGAAGAGCGTACCGTTCAAGGAGGCCGCAGATAGCATGCAAACTGGCATCAGGTTCAGATGGAATTCAGCAAAGGGTAATGCCGTTTCCCCGGAACTCCGGCTTGGAAGAGAAGCGATTACCGCGCTCATCATTCATGGCTGCTTTCAATTCGGTGCCTCGATGTCCGGGCTGTTTCTCAACTTATATTTATGGCGGCTCACTCAGGATTTGATGGTCAATGGCATGTACAACATTATCGTCTTTACCATTACGCCAATCTCGTTTGCTTTAGGGGGCTGGATTGCCAAACGGAAGGACCGGATGGTTACTTACAGGCTTGGGATCCTGATGATCGCTTTATTCTATTTGGCCGTTATTCTTGCACAGGAGAAGGTCGCGCAGTGGTATATGATATTTGCGGTCTTCAATGGAATGGCAGCAGGCTTCTATTGGACCGGATATTTGGTGCTTATGTATGACGTTTCGACCGAGAGCAACCGCATTCGCTTCCTTGCCATTAATATGGTCGTGTTCAATTCAGCGGGTCTGCTCGGACCGGCGCTCGCAGGCTTCATTATTCAATTAAACGAAGGGCTGAAAGGGTACATCATTACCTTCTCCATCGCCTTTATTATGTTTGTCGCAGCCTCCATTATCAGCTTTCGCATTCCAATGATGATATCGCATCACCGCATCTATTACTTGCGCTTAATGGGCTTGGTGATGAGGAAGAATGCCGTGTGGGTGAAGGGGCTCGCCGCTTTCTTCGTATTAGGCCTCTTTCAGGGGATCATGTTGTTTTTGCCCAATATCCTGCTGTTTCAGACTGTGGGGCGGGAAGATTGGGTCGGTTATCTGGGTGTCTTCTTCTCCTCGCTGACCGTCGCAACCGGCTATATTATTTCCCGTAAAGCAAAGAAGGAGCAGGTGCGCAAATATGTGCTGTACTCCTCAACGGGCATCCTCTTTGGGGCGGCCTTTCTATTACTGGATGTGAACGCGTGGACGGTGCTGCTGTTTATGATCGCCTTCTCGGTCTGCAACCCGCTGGCTGTGAATACGCTGACCTCCTATTATTACCGCTTAATGGGACAACTGCCGCTCAAAGGACAGCTGAAAGTGGAATCGGTTGTGATGCGCGAATTGTTTCTGAATACAGGCAGGGTATGCTCGATTTCAATCCTTCTCCTGGCGACGGATGATCTTAACTCCATGCTGCTCCCTTATGTCCTGGCAGGATCGGCATTGTTCCAATATGTGCACTTTTGGCTGATCAAGGAGTAGCATCGGCATGGCTGCAAACCGCATAGCTGAACAGCTTTACCAGCTGGTATAATAGAAGCAAAGTGGAGAGGAGCTGTTGCCTATGAATGTTAGGTTTCCAATTGGTCATTTCGAAACAAACGGTGACGTTACTGAAGCTCAAAGAGAGGCATGGATAAACGATATTGAGGAGCTTCCGTCTTTGCTGGCCGGCGCGGTGAAGGATCTTACGCAAGAACAGCTGGACACGCCTTACCGGGATGGAGGGTGGACGGTCAGGCAGGTGGTTCATCATATTGCAGACAGCCACATGAACAGCTACATGAGGTTTAAGCTGGCTCTGACAGAGGATAATCCTACAATTAAACCCTATTATGAGGATCGCTGGGCTGAGCTTACGTCCGGAGCGCCGATTGAGCTTTCATTAACTTTAATCGATGCATTACATCGAAAATGGGCTCTGCTGCTCAAGTCGATGAGCGGACCCGATTACGCCAGAAGCTTCTTCCACCCGGAATCACAGAAGACAGTGCGGCTTGATTATAACCTGGGTACCTACTCTTGGCATGGCAGGCACCACCTCGCCCATATCACTTCACTTGCCAAGCGGCTCGGCTGGTAAAAATAAAAACAGGCTGCAACCCCTGAGGGATTGCAGCCTGTTCCCGTTAGTCAGATTGAATGAGACGGTTTATAGGGAGCCGAATTTGATGGCTGTGTAAGTTGGTTTCGCTGACTCGTAGGCTGCAAGAATCTGATCCACATGCTCGTTCCAGGCAGCATCAACGGTACAAGCGTCCGGCCGGCTCTCGAAGGAAGCGACGGTTCGTTTAATGCCTTCAGCGAATGGAACGGTCGCTTTGAAGTCAGGAACGAACCGTTTGATTTTGCTGTTGTCAAAAACGCTGCTGACCGCTTTATCCCCGAGCAAGCCGCCGATGTAATCCTTGTCAAAGGCTGCGAGGAAGTCCGATGAGACGGGGACGAGAATAGGCTCTGCCCCGGCAGCCGCACCGATTGCAGCGTAGATTTGATTCCAGCTGAGCACCTCGTCGGAGGTGATATGGAAGGCTTCTCCGATCGCTTCACTATTGCCGAGCAGACCGACGAAGCCTTTAGCCAAATCCGTGTTATGAGTCATCGTCCACAGTGACGTCCCGTCCCCGTGCACGATGATTTTCTGGCCGCGCCGGATCCGGTCGATTAACGACCACGGATGCCGCCAGCTGTTAACGGATGCAGGGATCATCGAATCCCCGTATGTAAAGGATGGGCGTACAATCGTCACCGGAAAGCCCGAGCTGCGGTAAGCCTCCATGAACAGCTCCTCTGATGCGATTTTATCTCGGGAATACTGCCAGAATGGATTAGCCAGCGGCGTTTCCTCGGTTACGATATAATGCTGCGGAGGCTTCTGATAAGCGGAAGCGGAGCTGATATAGATAAATTGCCTGGTACGGTGACGGAACAGCTCGATGTCAGTCTGTGCATGCGCAGGCGTGAAGGAGATCCAATCAACGACCGCATCGAATTCATAACCTTCAAGCGCTGCGGCGGCAGCCTCGCGGTCCCGGATATCACCTTGAATGATCCGTGCCCCCTCAGGAGCCCATTCATTGCGCAAGCCTCGATTGAACAGATACAGCTCATGTCCTTGTTCCACTGCTAATTTCGATACAGCTTCGCTGATCAGTCCGGTGCCGCCGATGAATAATAATTTCATTTTCATACGCTCCTTTGTCGTCTCGTTTCGTACTTATTTGCTGAATTAGGGATAGAGCAGTACGCCTGCAGCGATGGATTCCTCCATCGCTGCAGGTAAGAATTAAGAAGATGACTCACTCTCTGACAGCTCATCCAGAGTCATGCCGAAGCTTGGTGCCATGTTCGTCAGGAACCAGTCGACCTCCGGCATTGCGAGCTTGGCAAGCGCCTGCTCTGTTTGGCCTTTGGCAACGGCAAATTCGCGATTGCCCGAAGACAGCTCGGACAAGCATTTGAGATAGGCATCAAGCAGGTCGGCTGCCTTGACCATCCGGTGCAGCTCCGCATCGGCAGCCCCGGCAAGCGCGTCATGGCCGTGAATAAGCGGCGCGTACGCTTCCTTCAGCTCCGGCGGCGCCATGGCGAGCAGCCGCTCAGCGGCCATAGCCTCGATCTCGCGGAAATTCGCGAGCATCTTCGGGTTGTGATGTTTGACCGGCGTTGGGATATCGCCGGTGAAGACCTCGGTGACGTCGTGGAACAGCGCCATCGTCGTGGCACGGTCCGCATTTAGCGACCGTCCGAACTGGCGGTTGCCGATTTCGCACAGCATGTGCGCGAGGAGCGCGACATGATACGAGTGCTCGGCGACATTTTCACGCGTCGTGTTGCGCATGAGACTCCAGCGTTCAATATATCTGAGCCGGTACAGGTAGGCGATAAAATGGCTTTCCATAGGCAGTCTCTCCTTCAATATTCTATGGCTTGCTTCGAAAACCTCCATCGTTTCGCAACATCAAGGCGGTATTCCGGCTAGTTTGTATATGTTATTATATAATTAATGTTACAATGCGACTATAGAGAGGAGCTAGCACTACTTTATGCAACATTTTGAACAGAGCGTTTATAACCTTATCGTAGAAACATCCACCAATCTTCCGGGTGACGTGCGTAAAGTCATCCAAGCGGCTCAAGAAGCGGAGGATCGCGCTACGCGCGCAGGCCTTTCCTTATCAACCATTGCGACTAACATTGAGATGGCGGAGACGAATGTTTCGCCAATCTGTCAAGATACGGGGATGCCGACCTTCATCGTTCATACACCAGTCGGAGCAAACCAAATCATTATGAAGCAGCAGATCCGCAGCGCCATTGCCCGCGCGACGAAAGACGGAAAGCTTCGCACAAACTCGGTTGATTCGCTGACCGGCTCGAACACAGGCGATAACCTGGGACCGGGAACGCCGGTGATCCACTTTGAACAATGGGAGAAAGAGGATGTCGATGTCCGTCTCATTCTCAAAGGCGGCGGCTGTGAGAATAAGAATATTCAGTACAGCCTGCCGGCAGAGATTGAAGGTCTAGGGAAAGCAGGCCGCGATCTTGATGGAATCCGCAAATGCGTCATGCATGCGATTTATCAAGCACAAGGCCAGGGCTGCAGCGCTGGTTTCATCGGCGTGGGCATCGGCGGAGACCGCACGACAGGCTACGAGCTTGCGAAGCAGCAGCTTTTCCGCCATGTTGAAGATACGAACCCGATTCCTGAGCTTCAGCAGCTGGAAGAATATGTGATGGAGAACGCCAATAAGCTTGGCATCGGTACGATGGGCTTCGGCGGTGCAGTCACACTGCTGGGCTGTAAAGCCGGCGTCATGAATCGTCTGCCTGCCAGCTTCTTCGTCTCCGTTGCATACAACTGCTGGGCTTACCGCCGTCAAGGCGTCCTGCTGAATGCGGAGTCCGGCGAAATTAAAGAATGGATTTATCCAAGCGGCTCCGATACGCCGATGAAGCTTGCTGCCGCAGATGCTGCTGCCGAAGCGGTAACGGAACAAGCGGAACGCCGCGAGGTTGTGCTGAACACGCCGATTTCCGAAGAGCAAATCCGCAGCCTGAAGGTTGGGGATATCGTTATTATCAATGGCGAAATTCATACAGGACGCGATGCGCTGCATCATCATCTGATGAGTCATGATGCACCGGTCGACTTGAATGGAGCGGTTATTTATCACTGCGGACCGGTTATGCTCAAGGATGAAGCGGGCTGGAAAGTGAAAGCCGCAGGACCGACAACGAGCATCCGCGAGGAGCCTTACCAAGGCGATATTATTAAGAAGTTTGGCATTCGGGCGGTTATCGGCAAAGGCGGTATGGGAGCCAAAACATTGGCGGCGCTTCAAGAGCATGGCGGCGTTTACCTCAACGCGATCGGCGGTGCTGCGCAGTATTATGCGGAATGCTTCAAGAATGTTAATGGCGTGGATTTCATGGAGTTTGGTATTCCAGAGGCGATGTGGCATCTGCAAACCGAAGGCTTCGCAGCAATTGTAACGATGGATTCGCATGGCAGCAGTCTGCATGCAGAGGTAGAAAAGGACTCTTTTGCTAAGCTTGCCCAATTTAAAGAGCCTGTATTTAAATAATATACCATTCATTCTTCTATTCTTGCCGGTTCATTGGCGCTGCCGGCTGCGGCCCGCTGTGAACCGGCACCTACATCGAAAGTAAATGAGGGATGCGGTACGCGCAGCTTCGGGATAGCCTTTAATCGAAGATTTGAACAATGGATGTTTCTTATTATCCCTGGATCCCTTGTCCTGGGATTCTTTTTTTCCTCACCGCTCCACCAGTTTGTGCCGGCTGTTCCTTATTTATTCGCTTATGTGACGCTGACTATGGCTATCGGCTGCGGTCTGCGGCAGCTGCGTACGGTCATGAGACGGCCTGGAGTTATGGTGCGGACGTTCATTCTTGCCCATATCCTCTCGCCGTTGATTGCCTACGGATTAGGAGCGCTGTTATTCGGCGTCGATTCTCCCTATGTGGTGGGTCTGGTTCTATTCACGATAATCCCCCTTGGCGTCTCAACCGTGTTATGGGTGGGCATGTCGGAAGGCAGTGTGCCGCTGATGCTCGCCATGGTTGTCATTGATTCGGCATTAAGCCCCTTTGTCGTGCCGGCTGGCATACATCTGTTATTCCGTACCGCTGTTGAGACGGATACCATGCAGATGATGGGGGACCTGCTTATTATAATCGTTGCACCGACGGTTCTTGGCGTCCTTCTTTTCGAGCTGACGAAAGGGCGCATTCAGCCCTTGGTGCAGCCGTTCGCGGCACCTGTATCGAAGCTTTGCTTCGTGGCTGTCGTTTCCTTGAATGCGGCTGCGATTGCCCCGTATACAGATATGCTGCGGGGAGACCTGTTTCGCCTAATTCCGCTTGCAGTCGTTATGGTTGGGTTATGCTATGCAGTAGGGTACTTCGGCACCTCTCATTACCGCAATCAGGAAATTCAAGTTACTGTCTCCTATGCAACCGGGATGCGCAACATTTCGCTTGGAATTGTTCTTGCGCTTGGCTATTTCAGTCCGCTCGCCGCCGTACCCGTGGTGCTGTCTATATTAATTCAACAGCCTCTCGCCACGCTTCATCATTTCGTTTTACAAAAGCTTAATAATCGAAGGACTGGCGCTGGCGCTCAGGGACAGGTACGATAAGGGACGATAGAATACGATAGGCAAGCGTTGAGCGACAAGAACAGATTCCGCCTTGGAGGCAAAAGCAGCAAGAGCGGGCTCGCAAATGGAGGCAATGCGGGATGAACAGTATTCGCGTTGGAGGTAAGGCGACATGAGCAGTTTTCGTACACGGCTGACGTTAATCCTCATTGCTATGATTGGACTATCGGTGCTGGCAGGCGGATTATTTATGGGCAAGACCTTTAAGGATAACCACATGGATGCGCTGCAGGAGAATATGGAGCGCGAGATTGGGATTATTTTGGATCAAATGGATTGGCGGACGGGTGAGCCTGATGCTCTATTCGGCTACTATACGCAGAAGGCCGAGAAGCTGAAGAAGCTTACAGAGTCGCGGGTCACCTTCATAAGAGGGGATGGCGTTGTGCTTGGCGATTCAGATCATGACCCAAAGACGATGGACAACCATCTGACACGGGAAGAGGTCATTAAAGCGAAGAAGAACGTTGTTGGGCGCTCAATCCGGCGCAGTGACACAACCAAAGAGAATTTGATTTATGTGGCCAAGCTCGTCGATCCGGCGAATCCGAACTCCGATATTATCCGGTTGGCGCTAAGTCTTAAGACAGTGGATAAGAGTATCCAGCGTATTTGGTCTACGCTTGGTATCGGCTTGCTCATTTTGTTTGTGGCTGCTGCTCTGATCAGCTACCGGGTTGCCAGCGGATTAACGAAGCCGCTTGAGCAGATCACGAGAGTATCCAAACGGATTAAGAATCTTGATTATAAAGCCCGGGTAACGGTACAAAGGAATGATGAAATCGGGGAGCTCGGTCTGGCTATTAATGCAATGGCGGATAGCTTGCAAGTTCAAATGGCCCGTATCCATCAGAATGAGAGTCAGCTGGCCAGTGTACTGGACAATATGATTAACGGGATTATTATGATTGATCGGACCGGTAAGATCGGTCTTATTAACCGATATGCGGAAGATCTGTTAGGGCTCTCTGCCCGTGATCTTGTCGGCCGAAGCTATGGAGAAGCGAAGCAGCAGTATGAGCTGTCGCAGATTATTCAAGACGGGCTTGAGCGCAGAGAACATTTGCGTGAGGAAATTACGTTTTATTTTCCGGAGGAGCGGCTGCTTGATCTGAATTTGGTGCCGATCTTCGAGGAGAATGAGGAGTTTGGCGGCGTGATGCTTGTGCTGCAGGATGTTACAGCCATCCGCCGGCTTGAAAGGATGCGAAGCGAATTCGTCGCGAACGTCTCACATGAGCTGAAGACGCCGGTAACGGCGGTAAAAGGCTTCGCTGAGACGCTGCTTGGCGGTGCGGTGGATGATCCGGAGACGGCCCGTTCCTTCCTGCAAATTATATTTGATGAGAGTGACCGTCTTAACCGATTGATCGGCGATATTCTGGAGCTGTCGAAGATCGAATCCCGCCGTGTACCGCTGCAGTTTTCGCCAATCGAGCTTTCAACCTTCATCAATAAGACGGTTGAGCTGATGGGCTCGGAAGCGGTGCGCAAGAATATCCGAATCTCCGTAAAGACGGAGCCGGATATCTATGTGGAAGCGGATGAAGACCGTCTGCGTCAAATCATTATGAATTTATTGGCTAACGGTATCAGCTATACACCTGATGGCGGTCATGTATCCATTCAGGTCGAACCGGTCAATAGTCTTGGCATCGGGGATGAGATGGATTATGATCATATCCGGATTCACATATCAGACACAGGAATTGGTATACCGAAGAAGGATTTGCCGCGCATTTTCGAACGCTTCTACCGTGTGGATAAGGCCAGATCGCGGAGTTCAGGCGGAACGGGGCTTGGGCTGTCGATCGTGAAGCATCTGGTCGAGCTCCATAGAGGCTCTATTTCCGTGGACAGCAAGGTGGGCAGCGGCTCAACATTCACGATAGAGCTCCCTGTTATTCAGTAACGCGGCAGATGTATACAGACATGGAAAAAGGTTTACCCTTATTCTATTGAATGATATGATAAGTTTTGAAAGATCGTGTAAATCGCGTAAGCAGATCAAGCGCGGAAGCTGGGGGTCACCATGACACAAAAAGTGCTGGTTATTGAAGACGAGCCGACACTGGCCAGATTGCTCTCTTATAACCTGACGCAGGAAGGGTACGACACGACAGTGATCGACCATGGTGCGGAAGGCTTACAAGTAGCAATGCAGCGTTCGTTTGACTTAATTATTCTAGACATCATGCTGCCAGGCATGAATGGATTTGAAATACTGTCCAGGCTGCGGCAGAGCGGTAACGTGACACCGGTTGTGGTTCTGACTGCACGTAATGCGGAAGAAGAAGTGGTGCAGGGGCTCAAACGCGGAGCAGACGACTATATTACGAAGCCGTTTGGTGTTGCGGAACTGCTCGCCCGTGTGTCTGCCGTGCTTCGCAGGACAAGCTCAGAAGAAGGCAAAATGACCGAATCGAATGATAAAGTCATCACGGCCGGCGATCTGTCTATATTCCCGGAGCGTTACGAGGTCGTTCTGAACGGAGATTCGATTCCGCTGCGCCCGAAGGAATTCGAAGTGCTGCTGTATTTGGTACAGCGCCCTGGAATGGTTATTACGCGCGACGATCTGATGAACGTAGTGTGGGGATTTGATTACATCGGCGGTCAGCGTACGGTTGACGTTCATGTGAGTTCTTTGCGCAAGAAGCTGGAGCTCGGCCAGCAGTCGGTACAGATTGAATCCATCCGTGGAGTCGGCTACAAGCTCGTTATGCCAAAAAAGCTCGGAACATCGAAGTAATCGATGTTCCGAGCTTTTCGTTTATTCAAGCGAGACCAGCCAGTCCGCACTGCTGCGGATGAGAGTGCGATAAGCTTCCTGCTGGAAGGAGGGCAGAGAATGACCGGGCATCAAGTAGACAAACCTGCCCTTCCCATAGCTCGCGGTCCATGCTGCCGGCTTGATTTCTCCATCCAAGGTATATGACAAAAGTATAGTGAGGTCGTCTTTCAAGGGAGAATGAAATTGGAATAAGTAAGGCTCATCCTCCATAGAGAAAGGCCGGGTGCCCTGCATAATCGGATGATCCGCAGCAGTCGGATGGAAATTAAGCAGCTGATAGGGAGGATGTCCGGTGAAGCGTGCACCGACCATCTTGCTGAATTCCTCCCGGACCTGCAGGGAAATCCCGTTGTGGATGACCAGCAGCTTTCCGCCTGCCGATACATACGACAAGAGGCCGGTTATCTGCTCGTCTGCGACCTCTCCCCGGAAGCAGTCCGTACAGCTGATGAACAGGTCATATCGGTTCAGCTTTTCGGTGCTCAATACGTTATAATCCTCTGTGCTGTCCAGTACATAGTTATCCCCGAGAATAGAGCGAAGCTCTGATTCTATGCTTACAAGCGGATGGTAGGGAGCTCGATCACCGTTATCTCCAAGTACAATAGCGTGTTTGTTTACCATGGCCATACCTCTCCTGAATAATCAATGAAAATAGGCTTTTCCGCCGGTTCCGGGGTTGCTTTCACAATCAACTCAGCCAAATAAGCTGCCGATTGATCCGCAGTCAGATCGCCGACCTCGCTTAATACACCGCTCATGTAGGTTTTCACCCAGCCGGGATGAAGAATCAGGACTTGTCCGCCATGCTGCTTCAAGTCATTATGAAGAACCGCGGACTGCATATTCAAGGCTGCCTTAGACATACAGTAGCCATACCAGCTGGTTCTCGAGGTTGCTGCTATGCTGCCGGCCTCCGACGAAATATTGACAATACGCTTCGTTTTGCCGGCAAGCAGCAGCGGCATAAGAGCATGCGAGACCCGGAGCGGCCCCAGCGCATTGACGTTGTAGACCTGCATCATATTATCAAAAGGCAGCGGGTCATGGACAGTCGCTGTTGTATCGCCAACAATTCCTGCGTTATTGATGATGATATCCAGAGCAGAGGTATAGGTGCTGATTACCTCCGCGGCCTCGGCAGAACTTTGATCACTCGTTACATCGAGAGAGACGCTCAGGAGCCGGCCTTCGTAATGCTCCGCCAGAGCGTCCAACTGATTCACCTCAGGCATGTTTCTGCCCGCGATGACGCGATAACCTTTTTCCAGAAAATTCTTGGTTAAAGCGAAGCCGAGTCCTCTGTCGGCACCTGTTATGAAGACATGTGATTGGTTCAAGTCTTGGGTCTCCTCCTTCCTTTCGTCGAATGTATTTCAAGAATGATAGCGTTTACCGTCTATTGTACCATTTTAGCAGGCGGCATTACACACGGTTCATCTTCCGATATACAGATGGGCTTATCTTCATAATTTTAGTAAACACCCGGCTTAAGTAAAAGCCGTTACTGAATCCGCATGCTTGTGCAATCTGCTCCAATGGCAAATAGGTTTCATTCAGCAGCGATTTTGCTTTCTCCAGCCGAACATGAATGAGATAGCTTGAAGGTGTCACCCCGGTGCTTTTACTGAATCTGCGGCTAAGCTGTACGGGACTGATACCGAGATCATTCGCAAGCTTAAGCATGCTTATTTCCCCGCAGCCGTTCTGTTGAATATACAGCTTCGCCCGCTCCATTAGAGGATCAGCTGGTTGTGCTTCTATATCGGTCGCGGCGGCTTCAGTCTGTTGACAGAAGAACCATATATCGTTTAGAGCATGATTCTGCCAATGATGCAACAGATCTCCCCCTGCCTCGGCATACAGCTTGAAGAACTTCAGATTGTCGGCCAATCGTTCCAGATGCCGAATGTTCAGTTTATGATCGGATAGGGCTAATTGGGACCGGAAGATTTGTTCATCCTCGATCTTTTTCGAAGGCTCGCCTGAGAAGGAGCCAAGCGTGAAACCAATGAAATGAAAGGAGAGTGCGCTTATAACGCGGCGGTGAAAGTCAACGCCTGGCGGACAGACAACCACGTCTCCCATCTGGGCTGAGGCCTCTACAGTGCCAATTCGATAAGAGAAACTTCCGCTTTCCACAGCGAAGAGAATCCAGAGATCATAGGTATCAACGCTAAATTGAAATTGGGGTTTCTTCTCCCAAAAGATATGATGATTAAGCATGGGATACAGACTGGTGCTTAAAAGTGTCATTTCCTAGACGTCCCCCTGCTGAAATAAAGTGTATGGAATTATGATAACGCAAGGCATGTTAAATAACTATCCTCTCGTTTATGATGAAATCAAATTTATCCGTTGGAGGGGAATTGGAATGAAGCTGGAACATGTGTTTGCAGATATTACTGTTATTGGTGGTGGTCTGGCAGGAGTTTGCGCCGCCGTGGCTGCCGCACGTCTTGGCCAGAAGGTGTCACTCATTAATAACAGGCCTGTACTTGGAGGTAATTCCAGCAGTGAGGTCCGGGTGTGGGTATGCGGCGCTACGGCGCATGGAACGCAGCGGTATGCCCGGGAAACCGGCATTATGGGGGAAATGTTCGTCGAGAACCAATACCGGAATCCCGAAGGAAATCCTTACCTATGGGATCTTATTGTGCTGGAGACCGTTCGAGCGGAGAAAAATATCCAATTGTTTCTGAGCACGGATGTACATGAGGTGGAAGCCGGCGGAGCAGTCGATGATCGGGTCATTCATTCGGTCACGGGCTGGATGATGGGATCGGAGAGAAAAATCAGGTTTGAAAGTAAAGTGTTCATTGATTGCACCGGAGACGGGCTCGTCGGTTTTCTGGCAGGCGCCAAATATCGAATCGGCCGTGAGGCCAGGGATGAATATAAGGAAGACTGGGCGCCCGAAACCGCCGATGACATTACGCTGGGAAGCACGCTTCTTTTCTATACGAAAGAGGCTGACCGGCCGGTTAAATATATTCCGCCCAGCTTTGCCAAGGACATCACGCAAACGACAATACCCATGAAGAGAGTCATCCGCAGCGGAGACTCCGGCTGCCATTACTGGTGGATCGAATGGGGCGGCGAATTGGATACGGTCCATGATAACGACCGCATTCGCGATGAGCTGTGGTCGGTAATCTACGGCATCTGGGATTATATTAAGAATTCAGGCAAGTTTAGTGCCGATAAGATGACGCTTGAATGGGTGGGGGCGATTCCCGGCAAGCGGGAATACCGGCGGTTTGAAGGTGATTATATGCTGAATCAGAATGATATTATTGCGCAGGAGCCCTTTGAAGACCGCATTGCCTTTGGCGGCTGGTCAATCGATCTTCATCCTCCCCAAGGCATGTATGCCCAAGAGAGCGGGTCGAAGCATTTGTTCTCGGATGGCATCTATCACATCCCGTTTCGGAGCCTGTATTCGAGTAATGTCCGCAATATGATGTTCGCCGGCCGCGATATTAGTGCTACTCATGTTGCGTTTGGCACGACAAGGGTTATGGCGACCTGTGCGGTAATCGGTGAAGCTGCTGGAAGCGGGGCTGCGGTATCCATAATGAAAGGAATTACGCCGCGGATGCTTCACCGTGATCACATGAACGAGCTGCAGCAGATCATGCTTCGTCAGGATGCATCGATTATCGGAATTGCAGGTGATGACCCGGATGATCTGGCGAAATCCGCCCATGTCACAGCATCCAGTACGCTTGATCGGATTGCGATCGATACGAATGCGTATATCCGCCCGCTTGATAAGGATATTGGCATTCTGTTTCCCGTACAGCCCTCGCTTGAATCGGTCGAACTGCTCTTGGATGCTGCGCAGGCGACAACGCTCGAGGTGGAGCTGTGGCATACCGGTAAAGGAGAAAATTATGTACCGCGGGAATTGATAACGAAAGCAGCTGCCTTAGTGGATGCGGGCAGCGAACAATGGGTGAAGCTCGCACTGCTCTGGAAGCCGGATGCAGCGAGAAATGCTTTTCTCATTGTGAAAGCCAATGAAGCGATCACGCTGCATGGATCGGATAAGCCGTTAACCGGTGTGCTTTGCTTCGAGAAAGGAGCGAAGCCCATTGTATTCAGTATGCTTGAGGATCATCAGCCAGACCAGCCGGTTGTGCAGTGGAGCATGCGCAATTGGATCAGGCGGCCGTTATGCATGCAGGTAACGCCGAATACGGAGGCTTACGCAGCAAGCCAGGTTACAGACGGGTATATTCGGCCATTCGCAGGACCGCATATGTGGCTGTCCGGAAATATGAATACGGATGAGCCGGAGTGGATCAAGCTGGAATGGGAGCATGAGAAGGAGATCGGGGAAATTCATATCACCTTTAATGATGATGTCAATGAAGATCTCATTAACCTGCACCATCATCGGACGCCTTTCGATACGATACCTGAGGTTGTGCGGGCCTATCGGATCCAGGCTCTTATTAATCAGGATTGGGTAACGGTTGCAGCCAAGCAGGATAATCATAAACGCAAGAACGTGCATCAACTCGACAGCAAGATCACTTGCAAGCAAATCCAAATATGGATCGACAGCACGAATGGAGGGACGAGAGCGGAAGTTGCCGAAATCAGAGTGTATGCTCTATAATTAGATGTAAATGATAGCGTTTTCATAACGAGGCATGAAGCGATTTGAAAGGAGGGGGTATCGTGACCGTGAAGCCGTTGAACGTCCTGATCGTCGACGATGAGCTTCCCCTGAGGCAGGAGCTTCGGAGTTTTCCATGGGAGGCATGCGATGCCGTATTAGTCGGCGAAGCCAGCAATGGCGATGACGCTCTTCGCATGTGTGAGAGCTGCGCGCCTGATCTTGTGATCACGGATATTACGATGCCGATCATGGATGGAATTACGCTTATCCGCGAAATCCGAAAACGATATCCAGCTATTCAAATCATATTGCTGACCTGCCACAGTGACTTTCATTATGTTCAAGAAGCGCTCCGGCTTGGAGCGCTGGAATATCTATTGAAAGTGTCGATGGAGGATGAAGAGCTGAGGCAAGCGATCTCCAAAGTAAGAAGCGCGATCATCAAAGAACGCAATTCTCAGGATAATGAAAAGGCCGGGCGGCGGCTTATTCAGGCAGCCGCATTCGGCAAGCTGCTCCATGGGCATGTGCTCAGCAGCTCCGATTGGCAAACCATCCCGCTGCAGGAGGAAGGATACTGCGTATTGGCCGGTGTTGTTCTTAATGCCCCGAATGCGGTTTACCTTGCAGAGAGGCACCGGGTTGAGCAGCAATTGACAGAGATGGAGAGATCCGATCCAAGCTGGTTAACTTGGGTGTCCATACGGGAGAAGGAATATTTCGTCCTCATATCCATGCAGCATGCTTCGCAAGCCGTTGACCAATCATTTGCCGGTGTCGTGGAGATCATAGCCGGCTTGCTGCAGGGGGAAGAAGGGACACCCAGCCCCTTCATAACCGCACAGGCGATTGTAAGCGAGCCGTTCAAGACTAGGGAAGAATTTACGCAGTTTCTGGTCGACTCGGCGCAGTGGAAGGAAGCACTCTTTTACGACAGTCTCACGGAAAGTCATGTTTTCACCCGCAGAGCGCAGCAGCTGAAGGATATGACGGATAAACAGACCCATGAAATGAATGAGATCCTGCGTAAGTCCAGCTGCTCCATAACAAGCTTGGTAGAAAGCCTGGAGGAGAACTTTGCCCCTTGGTGCCAGGCGCAGCGGATTCGGCCCAATCAGCTCAAGCAGCGGACGCTGAACTGGCTGATGGAATGGCTGAAGGGGCAGCAAGGCTGCGAGCTGGACAGCGCAAGCATGACGCAATTGTTGGCATCGCAGACCTTAGCTCAAATGATTGCCTGTCTAAAGCGGGATATCGAAGCTGCGGAGAGCAGAAAAATAGGCTCAAGAATCGAGATCCGCTCCGCCGTTCAATGGATCAAGGATCATATGCAGCAGTCAATCTCCCTTACGATTCTTGCCGATCAGGTTGGCTTAAGCCCGCATTATGTGAGCCGTCTGTTTCGTGAGGAGACAGGCTGCTCGGTCAATCAGTATATTACAAGGCTGAGAATGGAGAAGGCAGTCGAGCTGCTGAAGCGAACGAACAAGAAGGTTTATGAAATTGCCGAAGAGGTCGGAATCCCAAACTATCGCTATTTCACGGTTACATTTCGCAATTGGACCGGGGTGTCTCCCACGGATTATAAAAGGCATGTATAAGCAGATCATCCATCCCTTGTCCGAGTGGGAGGTGTAACATGTCGAGTCTGTTCAAATGGTATGGCAGTCTTGGTCTTGCCACAAAGCAGTTTATTTATTTGTTCGTCTTCACGCTGTTCTTGGTTTTAGTGCTTGCCTGGCGTAATTTTCATGATTCTGAGAAGCTGCTGCATAATCAAGTCGTTCGCGACGCTGAGCTGCTCGTTGGACGGACCAATCAATATATCGATGCCAGCCTTGACAATGTCGAGAATATGCTGCTGCTGCTCTCCACCCGGTCCGATTTGCTGAAAGAGGGAAATGAGGAAACGGCCCTCGATACGCTGCGCAAATTCGCGGATTATAATAATTCAATTGCCAAAACGTTATATATGGTCCGTTCCGACGGTAAAGTATTCGCAAGTACTCAGGTCAACTTTGAGATTATCGGCAATCCGCATCTGCCCGAGCTGTATAAGCTTGCACTTGAGAACTATGGCGCCATTAACGTCAGCGAGCCTTATTATTCGCCGATGTCCGGTCATACGCTCGCGTATGTTTTACCGATTACAGATGCAAGGAAACAGGTGCAGGGCGTCGTTGTAGCAGAGGTGAATTTGGATTTGCTTACGGAACGGATTGCCCCGATGATCTATCAATCCTATGTCTTATTCACGCAAAGCGGGAATGTCATTAACCGGCTGGATTCGCGTGATAAGATGCTGCCCGTTCAGCCGGCTGTCTATCCGCAGGTGCTTCAGGAGAGCTTTCAGAAGCAGCTCGTCACGCTTAAAGTGGGTGTGAGCCGTATTGAAGGCAACTCCCTGAAGCCGCTTGTGGCGGTGAAATCAACGAGGAACCGGCTCGGCTGGTCATTGGCGGCTTTCATAGAGGAAGACTACTTCTATCAAGATTTGCAGAAGCTCAACAACAATTACCGGGATGCAACGATTCTTTGGATGGTTGCTTTGCTGTTCAGTGCCTACATTCTGAGCCGCTCCTTCACAAATCCGATTCGCAGGTTCGTTGAGAAAATGGACAGGCTTAACGACGTTCAGGTAGTCGCGAAGCTTCCGGTAACGCGAAGTGACGAGATCGGCAGGCTGACGCAAAGCTACAATGCGATGCTGGAGCGTATTCAGAATTTGCTGCAGAAGACGAAGTCGGCAGAGGAGCAGAAGAAGGAATACGAGCTAAAGATGCTCAGAAGCCAGATCGCTCCTCATTTCCTGTATAATACGCTTGCTTGTATAAGCAGTCTGGCTAAGCAGCAGCGGATCGATGAGGTGCGCGAAACCATCCGGTCGTTGGTCAAGCTCTTAAGCTTCAGCTTTGACAAACAGTCTGAATTTGTATCGATGGAGGAAGAGCTGGAAGGCTTGCGCATGTATATGTACATACAACAGGTACGCTATGGGGATCAATATCAATATGAGCTTGATATTAATCCCGGCCTCCTGCAATACCGGATTTTAAAGCTGACCCTCCAGCCGCTTGTTGAGAATGCCCTGTTCCACGGTATAACGCCGCATCATGGAGGTCTCATAACCATTAAAGGAAGGATAGAGAAAAGCATGTTCAGGCTCTATATCCGTGACAATGGGATTGGGATTTCGCGGGATGAAATCGGGAAGCTGCTGAATGAAGAATTCGATCAAGCGCGCTCCAAGTACAGGTTTACCGGGATCGGGCTGCGTAATGTGCATGACCGGATCCGTATTCATCATGGCGAGCCGTACGGTTTGCGGATCAGAAGCGCTCATGGGGTAGGGACAATCATTCGTGTCACGGTGCCTGTTCTGCTGGAGAATGAAGAGCATTTAGGGATTTGGAATTAAGAATAGGATGATGAAGAGGCTGCCTGGAAGGGCAGTCTCTTTGTTATTTTCCCATTTTTGAGACATTTTTTACGTTTTTCTGTATATCGGGATGTCAGCCTTAGTGTTTATACTTAAATCAAGAATTGAAAGCGCATTCAAATCAAGGAGGAATACGATGGAAGCCAATTATAGTCTCTCGCCTGAACCTCGCCTGCAGCAGGCTTCACAGAAGAATCGGAAGACGGTTTTGAGAGCCGTCTGGCGGTTCAAGGCTTTTTACCTCATGCTGCTCCCAGGCGTGCTCTATTTCATCATATTCCGGTATCTGCCGATGTATGGAGTCATTATTGCCTTTAAAAACTATACGATCATGGATGGCATCATGGGCAGCGCATGGGTTAATCCGTGGTATAAGCACTTTCAGGAGTTTTATCAGTCCCCTTATTTTGGGCAGTTATTAAGCAACACGCTATTAATTAGCTGCTACAAGCTCATCTGGGGGACTTTGCCGCCGATCCTGCTGGCTCTGCTTCTGAACGAATGCCGAGTGCGCTGGCTAAAGTCCATTGTGCAGACACTCACCTATATGCCTCATTTCTTATCGTGGGTGATCATCTTCGGCATCCTCCTGACCCTTTTCTCTCAAAACGGGGGGTTAATCAACCGGTGGATCGGAGAGCTCGGCGGTACTTCTATCCCATTCTTGACTTCAACGGATTATTTCCGAAGTATTCTGGTCGGTTCAGAGGTGTGGCAGAATCTCGGCTGGGGGGCGATTATTTACTTAGCTGCAATGGCAAGCATCGATCCAACGCTGTATGAAGCAGCTAAGGTGGATGGCGCAAGCAGGCTGCGTATGATTTGGCATATTACAGTTCCGGGCATCCGAAGTATCATGATCTTAATGTTTATTCTGAAGCTTGGCCATCTGCTCGATGCCGGCTTCGATCAAATTTATATCCTCTACAACATTCAAGTCTATCCGGTTGCTGACATCCTCGACACTTGGGTTTACCGGACGGGTCTGCAGCAGTTGAATTTCAGTCTGGCATCGGCAGTCGGGTTGTTTAAGTCCATAATCGGGCTCACATTAGTACTCGGTGCCAATCGATTAGCGAAGAAATGGGGTGAGGGAATATGGTGAAGGGTCTCGATGATAAAATATTTAATTCATTCATTTACATCATTCTTGGCGTATGCGGCTTGGCGGCCATACTTCCCATTCTGTACGTCGTATCGGTTTCCATCACTCCGTTCGGAGAAGTACTGCGCAATGGCGGCTTTATCTTATTCCCAAGAGAGATTACGTTCTCTGCCTACCGGACGCTTCTGGTCGAATCTAATATTCCTAAAGCGTTCCAGATCACGGTTCTTATCACCGTTATCGGCACAGCTATTAATCTCGTATTAACGGGTCTTATGGCATATCCGCTGAGCCGGAGAAACCTGCCTGCGAGGAACTTTTTTCTGATGATGATCGTATTTACTCTATTATTCAGCGGTGGAATCATTCCAACATATTTGATCGTGAAGTCAATGGGACTGCTGGATTCCATATGGGCGATGATTCTGCCTAATGCCGTGTGGAGCTTCAACGTGCTCATCATGAAGAGCTTCTTCGAAGGACTGCCGGAGGAATTATTCGAATCTGCCCGGATGGACGGCGCCAAGGAATTTCGTATTCTGCTGCAGATTGTAACGCCCCTCTCGATTCCTGTTCTGCTTACTGTCGGACTGTTCTATTTGGTCGGTCACTGGAATGAATTCTTTCAAGCCGTCTTCTATGTGACGGACCGGACATTATTCCCGCTGCAGGTTGTTGTTAGGGAAATATTGATGCAAAGTCAGCAGCCCCTTGAGAATGCGGAGAATATGATGCCGACCCAGACGCTTCAGATGGCTTCGGTGATGATTGCCAGCCTGCCGGTTATCGTGATTTACCCTTTCCTTCAGAAACATTTTACGAAAGGCATGCTTCTGGGATCGATTAAAGGTTGATCTAGGCTGCGTAGATAACTGGCCAGCTATGCAGTTCTATTCAATAGCTAGAATTTTGAAAGGGGATAAGAAAATGAGAAAAAACGTTTCCTTGACACTAGCCATTACACTGCTGGGAGCTCTTCTTGCCGGTTGTTCGGGAGGAGCGGACAATAATAACCAGGTAAACACGCAGAGCGGTACATCTGAGCAAACGAATAATACTGAACAGTCCAGCAGCGAATCCGGCGGCAAATCGGTAAAGCTGGAGATTATCGAGAGCGGGAATAACCTGCCATCGCCGGATAAGGATATTATCAAACAAGAGCTGGATAAGGCGTTGAACATTGACCTGAATCTGACGGTCTATCCATCTGCAGATGATTACAGTAATCAATTGAATATCCGCATGGCCTCGGGAAATTTCCCGGATCTGTTTATGGTTGACCGGCAGCAGCTTATCCAGTTCTCCAAACAAGGTTTATTGCTTGATTTAACGCCATATATGGACAAATTGAAGCAAACCGTATCGTTCATTGGCGATGACAGCGTCAAGAAGGGGATGGTGGACGGGAAGATCTTTGCGATCTCCAAATCCCCGCAAATCCCCTACAATACGTATTGGATACGCAAGGATTGGCTGGATAAGCTGCACTTGGAGGTACCGAAGACCGTGGAACAATTATCGGCTGTCGTGGATGCTTTTACGAAAAAGGATCCCGACGGTAACGGCAAACCCGACACCTTTGGTTTAACGGGCGGCAAGCTGGGGGCATTTGCGCCGGTATTCGGAGCTTTCGGCGTCGGTATGCCGGGAGATTTCTATGAGAAGGATGGAGTTGTCGTCAATTCTTTATATGATGGGGCGATGAAAGATGCCTTAGCATTCATTAAACAAATGATCGCTTCGGGCGGAGTGGATCCCGAGCTGTTAGCGAGCAGCGGGCTGCAGCATCAAGAAAAGGCCATTAAGGGGCAAGCAGGCATCGTATATATCGATTGGCCGAACATCACCAAAGACCAATTCGTCGAACAAATTAAAACGGTTAACCCGAACGCGGACTGGCTGCAGATTGCGGCACCTAGCGGAGCGGGTGGACAGCATGACGGGTCATGGGATATTGGGGGAACACCGGGAAGATTTGCAATTCCCAAAGCTTTGGAAAAAGATCCGGAAAAGCTTCAGCGTGTATTTGATTTGCTGAATTATATCTCCAATCCGGAAGGCGGCTCATTGCTGGTGCAGTTTGGGGTGAAGGACACGCATTTCACACTTGAGAATGGAAAGCCGAAAATGACGGATAAAGCAGGCGATGTCGGGTACTCTTGGCTGTACCAGTTTACGGGGAGGCCCGAAATGGAATATTTGCAAGCAAAGTTCGCCCGTCAGTCCGATGCCATTGCATTTGCCAATGATCAGCCCCGCATTCAATCATTGAACGGCTTCGTTGATAATCCGGATGGCTATAACCCTGCGGATGCCAATCGGTATATTGAAGAAGAGATCGCGAAGTTCGTATATAACAAACGCCCGCTCAGTGAATATGACGCTTTTATCAAGACGCTGGAGAGCTCGATGAATTATAAGACTTTCATGGATAGCGCGAAGGAGCAGCTCAAGGCGCTCGGTTATGGCTCATAAATAGCAAAATGGCGCAGGCAAGCCGGCTGGAAGATTTCCAGGAGGCTTGCCTTTTTGATGGGAGAAACGATTATACTTTATGCGTCTTCCTGTAAGCGGAGGGATTGATGGCGAATAATTTTTTGAAGCTTTTGCTTAAATGATGTTCGTCTGTAAAACCGCAGTGCTCAGCGATTTGAGCAAGGGTCAGCGAAGAATGAACAAGGAGCAGCTTTACTTTGTCCATTCTGAGATTAGCGGCATAAGCACTGGGTGTGATCCGGAACTCATGCTTGAAGAGTCTGGTCAATTGCACCTGGCTTAAACCAGCTGCAGCCGCAATGGTTTTTAAGGGTATCCCAAACTCCGCTTGCTGCTGGAGCATGTACAGTGCGCGCTGCAGGGTAGGATCCTCGCTGATTAGAGGGGGCATTCGCTGATTAAATTTCTCAATCTGCAGGATATAGATCAGATCCCGCAGTAAATGGTTTTTGTAATCGAGAACCAGGCTCATATTCAATTCATTGGCGTCGCGAAACAGGGAGAGAGTGGATTCCAGTCTCTTGTTATTCAATAAGCGAACCTTCCCTGTGATCGGAAAATCACTTAGGCCCAGCTCGTCAAGGCTGGAGAGAGAGGTCCATTGAAATCCCATCAGATGAAAAGACAACCCGGTTGTATGGCGGTAGAAGGTCATATCTGGCGGACATAGCACCATGTCCCCCTTTACCGCTCTTCCGCTTTGATCTCCCATTCTATAATCAAAGCCGCCGTCCTCGACGATGAATAACGCCCAGTGGTCGTACGTGTCATGTGTTTTTTGAAAATGTTCCGCATCCTTTACATAAACATGGTATCGCAGCTCAGGCTCATGAAAGTGAGTCATCTCTAGTAAACAAGCCCCTTCACTGATGAAATTATATACAAGTAAGTCGCAAAGTTCTTACATTATAACATGTGAATTTATAAATTATAATAAAATTAATTACAAGTAGGAGGAATGTATCATGCAGATGACCCCACTGAGTATTATGGAATTGGTGAAGCAATTCAATGAACAAGGCTATTTGATTTTGCGGGATGTTCTATCACAGGCCAGAATTAGCTGCTTGAACGCTGCAATCGATGAAGTCATTGCAGACGAGCCGGAAACGCTTGCCTATAATATATATAACAGCGTGGAGCGGCACAGCGAAATCGCTTCGTTGATTGATGAACCTGCGATTCTGCCGTTAATCGTAAATTTGCTTGGTCATAATATTCAGCTGCATATCTCCCACCTTACGATCAGACATCCGAATCCAAGCGATGCGCAGACAGCCACCCACAGTTTTATCGATTGGCATCAGGACGGCCCTCATCCTCAGTTTCCGGTTATTGCGGGCTTAACAGCTACGTACTATATTAAGGTTTGTTATATATTAAGCGATATGTCAGAGCCGAATAGGGGCAACACGAAGATTATTCCGGGAAGCCACAAGCAGCCCTATAACCCTAACCATAAGGATGTAAGACAGCAGGTAGAAGGAGAGCTGCAGATTTGCGGTAAACCGGGAGATGTATTCATTTTCGCACAAAACCTGTGGCATGCCGGCTCCCCGAACCATTCGGATTTCACAAGAAGGCAGCTGTTTCTTGGATACAGCCCGATCTGGATGCGCCCAATCGATTATCATGCCGCTTCAGAGAATCTTTTGAAGGATGCCGATCCGATCCGGCGTCAATTACTCGGTCAAATCAGTGACAATAAATTCAAATATTATGTCCCCGAGGACAGTATGGTACCGCTCAAATCGATGCTTATCAGCAAGACTTAACCGTATACATGCAGCGGATAATATCTTCAGAGTCCTGATCCTCAGGGCTCTTTTGTTGTTAAGGATCAATCTATAGGAGTCGATACGGCTGATTTATGTCATAATGTCAGTATAACCGTTTGCAGCGAGGGGTTCTTCATTGTCATGGCTATCTTTAACTACAATCCGGAACGTCCGTTCCGTGATGATATCGAGCTGTATCTATCCTTTTGGGGTAAAGAAAATTGTGTCCCGGGGCATGCAGTCGGTCCTGGAGTCCGGGATTTGTATAAGGTGCATTTTATTCATAAAGGAACAGGGATTGTGCGGGTAGGCGACAAGCAGTTTAATCTCTCTCCTGGACAAGCCTTTTTCATTTATCCGCATGTCGTCACTTATTACGAGGCGGACCGCCATGATCCATGGACCTATTCATGGATTGGCTTCCAAGGGACGAGGGTTGCGCCGATCTTATCGGGTACCAATCTTACGCCTGAGCAGCCGGTGTTTCCAATGGATCTGCGCTTCATGCCTGCCCTATACGATCAACTGACCGAGCTGTTAACGCAGGAGGTCAGCCATGATTTGCAGTTTACTGGAATACTGTATGAATTCTTTGCCCTGTTAGTAGCGCTGGCTCCGCCATCTTCGCCCAATGCCGCTCCATCGATCAAGAAACAGGATGGTTACGTTCATCAAAGCATGGAGTTTATTCATGCGCATTACAGTGAGAATATGTCGGTGCAGCAGCTGGCCGCTTATCTGAGGCTGGACCGAAAATATGTATCCGCGCTGTTTAAAGACGCGCTTGGAGTTCCGCCGCAGCAATACCTGCTGCAGTACCGGATGGATAAAGCCGCTGAGCTTCTTGGAAAAGGCTTGTACACAGTGGGGGAAGTAGCACGCTCGGTGGGGTATCAGGATGCGCTTCTGTTCTCGAAGATGTTCAAGAAGGTAAAGGGGATTTCACCCAAATTTCTTCTTCCAGGCTCCAGCTATGAAGACATTGTTCCATAAATATCAGTCTTGCTGATATAGGCTAATAAGTCATGTTCCGCTACGATAATGAAGTGATAACAAACTATAATCTTAGGAGGAAAAAAAATTGACTTATTCAGCAGCTTCGGGAAGATATGACACAATGACATATAACCGTTCAGGCAGGAGCGGATTGCGGATTCCGGCCATTTCACTTGGCCTGTGGCATAATTTTGGCGGCATCAATGTCTATGAGAATGGGCGGGCGATGGTGAGAAGAGCCTTTGACCTTGGGATTACCCATTTTGACTTGGCGAATAATTATGGTCCTCCGGCAGGCTCGGCAGAGGAGAGCTTCGGCCAAATTCTGAAGCAGGACATGCTTCCCTACCGGGATGAAATGATTATTTCAACCAAAGCCGGCTATTATATGTGGCCGGGGCCTTACGGCGAATGGGGCTCCAAGAAGAATCTGATTGCAAGTCTCGATCAAAGCTTGAAGCGGATGCAGCTTGATTATGTGGATATCTATTATCATCATCGTCCGGATCCTAATACGCCGCTTGAGGAAACCATGGCAGCGCTCGATCTGGTCGTCCGCCAAGGGAAAGCGCTCTATGTGGGGATCTCTAATTACAGACCGGAGGAAGCCCGCAAGGCTTCGCAAATCTTGAAGAAGCTGGGAACGCCTTGTGTGATTCACCAGCCGAATTACTCCATGATGTCGCGCTGGATCGAGGACGGCCTTCAAGATGTACTGGATGAAGAGGGGATTGGCTCCATTGTATTCTCTCCGCTTCAGGGAGGGCTGCTGACAGACCGTTATTTGAACGGCATAGCGGATGACTCGCGGGCAGCAGGACCAAGCGTATTCATGAGCCGTGATGCCATTAATGAAGGGCTGGTCAATAAGGTTAGACAACTGGATGAACTCGCGAAGTCGCGCGGACAGAAGCTGTCACAGATGGCGCTTGCTTGGGTGCTTCGGGGAGGACGTGTAACGTCTGCGCTGATCGGGGCGAGTAAAGTGAGCCAGATTGAAGATGCGATGGGTGCACTCAGCGTACCGGCATTTACGGATGAAGAGCTGAAGAAGATCGATTCCATCTTGAGCTAGTCAGGCTACAAGATAAGCAGGAAACAGCCCCACCAGGAGCAACTCCGAATGGGGCTATCCGCGATTCCAGTCCAGCATTCGCTTCTGGAACTGCTTGGGCGAGCAGTCATTGTATTTCTTGAACATTTTATAGAAATGAGCCATATTGGGCATGCCGATCCGGTCGCCGACCTCGGAAACACTAAGATCCTTCGTAAGCAGAATGCGTTCCGCCCACTTGATTTTGCGATAATTCACGTATTCCGTGAAGGATAATCCGATCGCTTTTTTGAAGAATTTAACAAAATAATAGTAGCTCATATTGGCCAGCTTGCACACTTCTTCGACGGCGATGCGGTCTGTGAGATGTTCTTCTACGAAGTCCAGAACGCCTCTAAGCCGGACGCGGTCAAAGTCATCGTGATCTGCAAGCAGCTTCTTGGAATCACTGCGGATAAGCAGCAGGAGCAGTTTCTTGATGATCATGCTGACCGCGATTTCATAGCCGTTTTGCTTGAAGCTGACTTCTTTGAGTATGGCGAGTATGCACTCAGCCGCTTCCTTGTTGGCCATTTTATTTTCTTGAAAAATATAATTAGCCCGGCTCAGCGGATTCTTCGTCTCGGAGAAATACCTCATATAGGGCATGGTGCTGTGATCGAAGAATTCCTCCAAATCGAACTGAAGCACCACGTAGTCGAGCGGATCTCCGATACTGCGGTCACGGTGCAGCTGCTTGGCGCCGATGATGGCAACGTCGCCGGCATTCAGGCGGAAGCATTCTTCGTCGATATAAACGTCCATGGCACCTTGATTGACAAGCAGCAATTCCAGTTCACGGTGGTAATGCCAATTAATATAAAAGTCGTGGTTGCGCTGAGATTGAAACACTTTAATAGACAAAAGAGGGTTTTCATAAACAACTTTCTCGTTGTAAACTTCCACGATACCATCCCTTCAACGACAAAATCGCATAAAACCATCCCTATTCTGAACCTATATTTTTGGAATAGGAATCGACTATACTTATTCTAGTGTTTGTCGTGCTATGAAACAAGCGCGGAACCAAAAAAATAATATCATTTCCAACTTATGGAGGTAGAAATTTAATGACTAAAGCACGTATCGGCATCATTGGCTGCGGCGGTATCGCTAACGGTAAACATCTTCCGAGCCTGTCCAAAGTAAGCCAAGCAGAAATCGTTGCATTCTGTGACCTCGTTGTTGAGAAGGCAGAAGAGGCAAAAGCAAAATACGGAACTGAAGATTCTAAAGTATATACAGATTATACAAAACTGCTTGCAGACAATACAATCGATGTTATTCACGTTTGTACACCGAATGATTCCCACGCTGAGATTTCCATCGCAGCTCTCGAATCAGGCAAGCATGTACTTTGTGAGAAACCGATGGCTAAAACAGCAGCTGATGCACGCCTTATGCTTGAAGCTTCCAAACGTACAGGCAAGAAGCTCAGCATTGGTTACAACAACCGTTACCGTGCGGACAGCCGCTACCTGAAAGACCTTACTGCAGCTGGCGAGCTTGGCGAAATCTACTTTGCAAAAGCACACGCGATTCGTCGCCGTGCCGTTCCTACTTGGGGCGTTTTCTTGGACGAGGAGAAACAAGGCGGCGGACCGTTGATCGATATCGGTACTCATGCACTTGACCTGGTTCTGTGGACAATGGACAACTACAAGCCGAAAGTGGTTCTTGGCCGCACTTACCACAAGCTGTCCCAAACCGAGAATGCAGCTAACGCTTGGGGCCCATGGGATCCGGCTAAATTCACAGTTGAAGATTCCGCTTTCGCTATGATTACAATGGAGAACGGTGCAACCATTATCCTTGAATCCAGCTGGGCGCTCAACACGCTTGATATCGACGAGGCTAAAGTTTCCTTGAGCGGTACTAAAGCAGGCGCTGACATGAAAGAAGGTCTTCGCATCAACGGTGAGAAAAACAGCCGTCTGTATGTGAACAAAGTTGAGCTGAACAGCGGCGGCGTTGCTTTCTACGAAGGCGCGAGCGAGAACGCAGAGGTGCTTGAAGCATCCATGTGGATCGATGCTGTTCTTAACGATAAAGAACCATTGGTTAAACCGGAGCAAGCTCTTGTCGTTTCCGAAATTCTTGAAGCGATCTATGAGTCATCCCGTACGGGTAAAGCAGTTTACTTCGAATAGGATTTTTATTATAAAGCAGAAGGGGCTGTCCCAAAAGTAAGTTTTAATCACTTGGCAGATAGCTTGTTTCTGTAAAGAAGCACGAAA
>NZ_JBHSOW010000047.1:0-156418 GCF_042656405.1 Paenibacillus solisilvae
TCTTCCCTTCTCTTTGGTGTGTAGTAGGAGTACTAAACACTTCGAGATTTGGGGAGGTACTCCTTTTTTCATGCCCTAAAAACTCAAGCCTCGTAAGGCTTTCGGATTATGAAATTGATTCAATCAAGAAAAAATATAACCGCACGAAACGCAAGACAGGGCCCGATTGGCCTTAGAGCGGCAACAGTGATCGAGAGGAAAACGGTGGTGGGATTCCAATCATCTGTTTCTTGAAAAAGCGGGCTCCGGGTAGAGGCATCCTCCCTATGCTTGGATAGAAAACAATCAAAGAGGGATCACTCCAGACTAAGCGCATGAATAACGCGCTTCTACCGGATGATCCCTCTTATTACGTACAATTATTAAGCTTGCTTCTCATTAAGGCGCTAAGATGACAGCGTTAATATTATCGGCCATTTTCTTTAGATCCTCAACCGGTTTTTTGCCGTCAATGACGTTCTTGAAGGAGCTGTCAATGAATTTTTGCGCTTTGCTTGACCATTGTTCCATAAAGCGAACCGGCGTTTTGATTTCAGCTTTCAGCATGTAGTCGATTGCATCAGCCATTTCCGGGTGTCCGGCTTCTTTAAGCTTATCATAATAAGGTTTTGCGGAAGGCTGATAGGTAGGCGGAGCAACCGGGAACTCAGGAAGCACTTGTTCATACATTTCAGTCGCTACGAATTTAATAAGCTTGTATACGGCTTCCGGATTCTTAATTTTGGACGGGCTGGCAAAACCGATGGCATCGTAAGTCGCTACCGGTTTGTCAACGATCGGGCTTGGCGCATAGCCCCATTCCAAGTCCTTGGCGTTCCGGATAAAGTCATCCGCATACCACTGTCCTGCTTGCAGCAGCGGAACTTTACCTTCTTTGAACAGGTTGGCATAGTTGTCTGTATTCTGGCTGAATGGCGCAATGCTGCCGCTTGCAACGCCAGTCCGGTACAGGTTGACCGCTTCTTCCATTTTCGGGCTGATCGTTATTTTCTTAGCGTCGGTAATCGAATCTGCGAATGGTGTATCTCCAGCAGAAGCCGCATAGTTGGACAAGCCGAACGGATCATTCATTTGCTGCAGGTAAAGGCCGAATCTCTCACCTTTCTTAGACAGCTTCTGAGCATCCTCCATCATTTCCGCATAAGTCCATCCTGTTTTTGGCTCAGCCAATCCAGCATCCTTGAACATTTTTTTGTTATAAAAAACACCGTAGCTGTTCATTAGGCCTGGAATGCCATACAGCTTGCCGTCCACAAGCCAGTTAGGAATGATGCCAGGGTAGAAATTGTCAAAGAATGTTTTGTCTGATTCCATTTGAGACGTCCAATCGTAAAGCTGCCCGTTCTTACCGGAAATCAGCTCCGTATCATTACCGCTCATGAATACATCCGGCGCTTGATTGATCGAGATCAGCGAGTTGATTTTAGTATTATAATCGGCCAGCGGAGTAGGGAGAACCTCAACTTTAATGCCTGGGTTATCGGTTTCGAACTTCTTGACAGCCTCCTGAATGGCCGCCGTCATTTCTTTGCCTTCCCAAGTCATCATGGTCAGTTTTACTTCTTGACCGGCTGCGTTTCCATTGTTACCTTCATTGGTTCCTGCATTCGAACTATCTGTATTGTTGCTTCCGCAGCCGGCAAGCACACCGGCAGTACATACGACGGATAGTAATAAAGCGGACCATTTATTTGTTGTTTGTTTCATTGATTACGACCTCCTAGGATAGCACTAATGAGTTGCTTGAAAGTGTTAATGGTTTTCTCTATTTTTCACTCTTCCTAGCCTTGGTAAACCTCCCCTCACCCCCTTAGCAGAATAAACTTCCTTGCCCCCGACTGAACTGGATCTTTATTTCAGCCCTGAGTTATTGAGCGAGCCAAGCCCTTGCATAAAGTACTTCTGTGCCACGAAGAACAGAATGAGAAGCGGCAGCATGTAGAGCAGATTGACAGCCATGAAGTGATTCCAGGTTGTGCCGTATGCTCCGCTAAACGACGCGACCGCTACGGATAAAGGCCATAACTTTTGGTCCTGAAGGTAAACAAGCGGCGTCAAATATTCATTCCAGGAGCCTTGGAAGCTAAGAATGATCATCGTTACAACCAGTGGGATGCTCATAGGAACGATAACTCTCATCATAATTTGCAGATGATTAGCTCCGTCAATTTTTGCCGCCTCATCGTAGGAATAAGGAATCGAGCTGTAAAATTGCCGGCATAAGAAAACAAAGAAGGGATTTCCGAAAAAGGCTGGAATCAGTATCGGCCACCAGGTGTTAAACAGCCCCACCTTGGCGAACACATAAAAGACGGGAATCAAGCTGACGATTGAAGGCAGCATCATGCTGCCGATAAATAAGTAAAACCATAGCTTACGGCCAGGGAAAGGAATACGCGAGATCCCATATCCAATAAATAAGGAGCTCACGACCTGTCCGGTCGTGACAATGACTGAGATGGCTAAGCTGTTCAGGAAGACATGAGCAAATTCAACCTTTTTAGCCCCTTCGATAAAGTTGGACCAATGAAATTCATGCGGAAACCATTCCGGCGGAACCTTGAACATGCCGCCGCTGCTTTCCAGCGCAATTGTAATCATCCAAAGCACGGGATAAATCATAGAAACAGAAAGCACCAGCAGGAAGATAAACCGGATGATAGGTCCGACCTTGATTTTATTTCGCATGTTAACAGTCACGTTATTTCCAGCCATACTGTCCCTCCTTACTTGGAATCATTTTCATAGTAAACAAAGCTGCTGGAGGATTTAAATGCGATAATCGTAAACAGGATAATAAGTACGAACAATACCCACACTTGCGCAATCGCATAACCAAAATCCTGACCTTGAAAGGCATTTTTATAGATGCTGAAGTTAAGCAGCATGGTAGAAAAGTCGGGTCCGCCATCCTTGGTTAAGATAGAAGGCTGTACGAATGTTTGGAAAGCGCCGATCATACCCGTTATCAGCTGCAGAAACAGCGTCGGCGTGATCAAGGGAATCGTAACATTGAAGAAGCTGCGGAATTTACCGGCCCCGTCGATTTCGGCTGCTTCGTAGACATCATTTGGAACGGACTGGAGGCCTCCGAGAAAGATGATCATATTGGAGCCAACACCCCAAAGCGCAATAACGATCAGAGACATTAAAGCCGTACGTGAATCGGTTAACCACTCAACCGGGTTCAAACCAAACAGCTTGAGCACATTATTCGCAAGGCCAAACTGCGGTTCATAGACGAACAGCCATAGCGTGGAGGTTGCAACAATCGGCAGCACCACAGGCAAGTAGAACAAAGTCCGGAAGATCTTGATGCCGGCCAAATTCTTATTTAACAGCATGGCCAGCAGCAATCCCAGCACCAAGCCCAAGGGGACGCTGATCAACGAATACAGAATCGTCGCTTTAAGCCCGGGCCAGAAGGTTGGATCCGTCGTGAACATATATTTGAAATTAGCCAGCCCGATGTACTTCGGAGTATCAAAGCCGCTCCATTTGGTCATGGAGAAGTAAACGGATGAGAGCAGCGGATAGGCTACAAAGAATAAGAATCCTATAATTCCAGGGAGAATGAACAGATAACCCATCGTGCCATCTTTTTTCCAAAATGATTTCTTCATTTTCCTTCACCCCCATATTTACACTTTCTCTTCAACCCATTCTGCGAGAAACTGGCCAAATAAGCTGTTTGCCCATGCGAACCAGACGCGAGTAAAGATTTCAGGCTGATCGGGATCAAAGCTTTCGTGCATATAGCCTGTGCCCGCTGTTGTTTGAGCCAGCATATCCACGATTGCATCCTTCTCAGCCGCATCCGTAGAGGTTAGACCTTGAACGATAAGACCAATATGCCAAACATAACCCAGCGGCGTGTGCGGGCTGCCTACTCCCCGAGCAAATCGACCTTCGTGGTAATGCGGATTATCGCTGCTTAACACGAAAGCGCGCGTTCTTTTGTACATCTCATCATCCAAAGGCCGGTAACCCAGGTACGGAATGGACAGCAAGCTAGGTACGTTTGCATCATCCATTAAATTGTAGTTTCCAAAACCATCCGTTTCATAAGCATAAATCCGTCCATGTCTCGGATGATCTACAATGCCATAAGTTTCGATTCCGAATTCAACATCTTTCTTTAATTGAAGCGCTTTCTGGAATAGCAGCTCGTCGTTGTAGATCTTCTCAGCAAACTCCGCAATATGACCCAGTACCACAGCTGCAAACATATTAGCCGGAATCAGATAGCCGTATTTGCATGCATCGTCGCTTGGACGGAAGGCAGACCAGATCATTCCTGTATAGTTGACTTTCGTTCCCTTCCCTTGAAAAGGCAGCGTATCCGAAGGGAGCAGAATGTCTTCACGCTCGAAACTATAAGGAGATTGCGACTCATGATTTTGTTCAACCAGCATGGTATCCACAATCTTGTGCAGCATCTCATGGACAGTCTTTGTAAATACGGCAGTATCACCTGTCGCATCATAGTAGTCTTTGCATAATTGAACCGGATAACACAGCGAGTCAAGCTCGTATTTCCTCTCCCATATCCAAGGCCCCATCTTAGTTCGGTCGGTTTGATGTCCATGTCCGTTCGCTTCCTTGTTGAAAGCGTTTGCGTAAGGGTCAATAGTCAGGTACATCGCTTGACGATTGATAGCGCCCTTGAACATCGCAGCCAGCTCGGCATCCTTAGCAGCCAGTTTTACGTATGGCCTGATTTGGGCTGAAGAATCACGAAGCCACATCGCTGGAATATCGCCGGTAATAATAAAGGTTGTTCCGTCCTCAAGCACCTCCACTGTCGTGTCCAATGTATTCGGAAAACACTGCTTAAAGGATTCCACCAGCTCAGGGCGAATTTTTGATAATTTGTCAGCGGTTTCATTAATGAAGTTCGTTATTGCAAAGTTCATGGTTGTCCTCCTTCTAGATGTTGGCGGCCGATTTCCCAATGCACGCACAAAAAATATCATATACCATTCCAAGAATAACTCTCGTGAATAGTATATGATATCATTTCTTAGTATGTCAACATTACTTTTATATCATTAAATCGAAATCAATAATATTTTGCCGCGGCGGTGTTGCTCCATTCCAAAGCTTGCCCAAGATTTCTACCGCCCTGGCTCCCATGGCCTCTTCATTCTGACGCACATGCACGAATTGCGGTGCATCGAAATTATCGCTCAGAAAATCGAAGCAGACAATTTCATAATCCTCCGGAACCCGTTTTCCCATCAGTTCGATCTCCCGTTTCAGAACTCTCGCCAGATTATATTCACATGCCACGAAACCCGTTGTTGCCGGGTGGGAATGAATATAGTTCCGCAGCAATTGTTGATCGACCTGAATATTTTGGCTCTCGAAGGATTTGGGCAGTGTGCTGAACAGATTGGTTACAAAATGATCGGGGTTTAAACCAAGCCCGCGTTTAATGAACGCATTGGAAAAGCCCTTCAACCGATCCTCAAGGGTGGTAGTGTTCTCAGCAGGCGTCGATAACAAGGCGATTTCCTGATGTCCTTTATTTATTAAATAATCGGTGAGTTCCTCGCATGCTTTCTCGTTATTGGTATGAACCGAGCAAGCCGGAATGCCTCTCATATAGCGGTCTACCAGAACAAGCGGAAACCCATCAATGACTAAACGAAGGAGCTCTTTGCTGTAATGCTCGCCATGAACCGGAAAAACGATCAGGCCATCCACACCCGATTTTATCAAGGATTGTATCGCTTTCTCTTCTTCTTCCTGTTTGTCGTAGGTGAACTTTACCAGCAAGTGACAGCCTATTTCGGAGGTTTTCTCTTCAATGGTGCGAAACAAACGAAAACCGTATGATTCCGATATATCCGGCAGTAAGACGCCAATTATTCTCGCAGCCCGGGCATGCTCTTGCAAGTCAGGTTTGTCCGTATTTTCGGCGGAATGTTTCAGCGGATGAGCGATATTGGCTTCGCTGACAAAGGAGCCCTTTCCTCTCATCCGCGTAATCAGTCCCTCCTGTGCAAGGCTCTCCAGCGCTTTCTTAGTCGTGATGCGGCTGACATTGAACTGATCGGCCAATTCCTTCTCAGATGGGACACGCTCTCCCGCCTTCAATTGTCCTGTTGTAATCTGATTATATACAAATCCATAAATTTGTTCATAAAGAGGCGCTTGCATGCGGTTCTTCCCTCCGGACATGAAATGATATGTCAACTATATCATTTATATGAATAACCCGCAACCATTCCTCTCTAGCAAGTTCGGAGAAAATGGACCGAACAAAAGAGCAGGGTAACCTTAAGGCACCCTGCTCACATTAAGAGGAACGATTCTAATAATCAGCATTACCGTACTACAAATTCAAGTCCTGCCGACTCCGTAGTGGATGCATAGGAGGCGAATAAATCATTATATTGTTTAATGATTTCAGCAGCTTTAAGCTCGCCTTGATTCCATGTGCTGTGGGCATCTTGGACAACCAGCACCTCGTATCCGAGCTCAGAAGCTCGGCGACAGGTGGCAGCTACACATACATCTGTCTGAATACCCGTCATAACAAGCTTCTGAATCCCATTAGCGCTGAGCACCTGCTGAAGATTCGTTTCATCGAACGAATCAGGCTTGTATTTCTGAATAATACGATCATTTGGCTCAGGTGCAACTTCAGGATGTATGCGCCATTCTGCCGTATTCGTCGCGAGCGGCGCCCCTTCTCCTTCATTATGCTGGATATAAATAACAGGAATCCCGCTTCTACGTGCTTTTGCAATTAAATCCCGCAACCTCCCAAGCAGGACATCCCCTTCATACACAGGATCATCTTCTAGTAAACATACCTGACTGCACATCAATAACCAGCAATGCCGTATCAGCCATATCCGCTGCCAAACTCCCTTCTACCGCAATTTTTCATTCATGTTAATAAGGTGTAATCCAGATCCACAATAGCAGCATCCCGTTTAATGCGGTCTTTAATATCGGCTAACCACTTCTGAAGACGGGGCTCCATATGCGCCGGATCTTCCTTCTTATGAATCACAAGATACAAGGTAATATCCCGCAGCTTGAGGAATTGCGGGATTTCCTTCAACCATTCATTCGGGAGGGAATAGGCATCCCGGTAACCGGACCAAAAGGCCTTCACGAAGTCGCTTGCGTAAGCCTGCCGATCTCCGGTATAAGACTGCGGGACTCCCCAAGAGATGGAATAATAGAGCGGAATCGCAAGATCATGCACGAACCAGTTATACGAACAATCGTCAAAATCAAACACCGTTATCCGGTCGTCATTTACAAAGAAATTGCGAGGATGAATATCCGTATGAATAAGGCCATAACTATCAGGGTCCCGCGGCAGTGCACGCAAATGCTCTAGAATTTCTCCCAGCCGCTCTAACACAAATTCATCACCGGGAATTACAAACTGTTCCGCCGCTTGCAGAAGCTCATCATCATCCCAATCCGCTCTGGCTGCAGTATGATCTGGCACAGTATATCTCCTTGTTGCTTCATGCATTTGCCCCGTTATTGCTCCCCATCTCAATATGAGATCCATGTTCCAGTCGATCGGATTCTGAAAATCAGGGAGATGACCTTCAGCCTTCTGAAACAGACATACGGTGAAATAAGAATCACCGGTTTCGATGCGCTCCGTCATCTTGTTATGCACGGATAAGAAACTCTTCGGAATAGTAAGTCCCTCTGACGCCAAAAAGTTGATCCAGTCCAGTTCCGCAGCAACCTCTGCTTCTGAACGATGACTGCTGTGCGTCAAACGCAGGATACAAGGTTCGCCGCCCCGTTCCATTTCAAAGACGTAATTCTCAAAGTCACCGAGTTTTTTGCAGCTGCCGATGACAAGTCCAAACCTCCTTGCCCCTTCTTCCAGGACAGGTTCGCCAAAAACCGCCTCGACCTCTTTCTCCAGCTTCATTCACCTCCTCTGCCGATAAACTGGTCATTCTAATGGAAAATGACAGGCAACCTGCCGTTCGGAAGCCAGCTCCCGCAGCAAAGGCTCCTCCATTCGGCAGCGATCCTTGGCAGACGGACACCGCGGATGAAACCGGCATCCGGATGGCGGATTGGCCGGCGAAGGAACATCACCTTGCAATATAATTCTTCCGGTCTTCTTCTGCAGAGAAGGCTGCGGGATCGCAGAGAGCAGCACCGCCGTGTACGGATGCAGCGGATGGTCGAACAACGCCTCCGAACGTGCGATCTCCACCATTTTCCCCAGGTACATAACCCCTATCCGGTCCGATATATGGCGTACGACATGAAGGCCGTGAGCGATAAACAAATAAGTCAGCCCGAGCTCCTTCTGCAGCTTCATCATCAAATTCAAGACTTGTGATTGTACCGAAACGTCTAATGCCGATACCGCTTCATCAGCCACAATGAAGCTCGGATTGAGGGCGATCGCTCTGGCGATCCCGATCCGCTGCCGCTGACCGCCCGAGAACTCATGCGGATAGCGATTCCGGCGGGAAACATCCAGCCCCACCAGTTCCATCAGCTCAACGACCCGATCGTCAATCTCCTTAGACGTCATCTTCCGGTGTACACGAAGGGGCTCACCAATAAGATCCCGGACCAGGAACCGCGGATTCAGAGACCCGAATGGATCTTGGAAAATAATCTGCATCTCCTCGCGGAGCTCGCGCAGCTCCCGGCTCCTTGCCCGTTGAATGCTCCGCCCTCCGAACCGCACCTCTCCTTCCGAGGCTTTCTTTAAATTCAGCATTACGCGTGCCAGCGTGGATTTCCCGCAGCCTGACTCCCCTACCAGGCCGAAAGTCTCACCGGCACGGATACCGAAAGAAACATCATCCACTGCCTTTACATGACCAACCACACGGTTTAATAAGCCGGTCTTAATGGGGAAATACTTCTTCAAATGACTGGCTTCCACGAGATATTCGCTGCTCATGAACGATTCGCCTCCACCCTGTCTGCAGTTAACCGCTCATGGACGTCTTGGAGATTCGGTTCATTACGGCCCTTATCCATTCCACCGGTCTCATCCAGCCAGCAAGCAGCAATATGCCCGGACAATGACGACTTAAGCGGAGGTTCCTCCTTGCGGCAAATATCCATGACATGAGGGCAGCGCGGATGGAACCGGCAGCCTGAAGGTATCCTGCTGATAGGCGGAATGGCACCTTTAATCGTATATAATTCTCCTCCCCGTTTACTATGCAAACCGGGTATAGACTGGAGAAGCCCGATTGTGTAAGGATGGCGCGGCTGCTCGAAAATTTCCTGCACCGTACCTTCCTCCACGACCGCTCCTGCATACATAACTGCGATTCGATCCGCCACTTCAGCTGCAACGCCCATGTCGTGAGTGATCAGCAGCATGGACATCCCGAACTCCTGTTTTAACTGCTTAAGCAGATCCAGAATCTGAGCTTGCACAGTCACATCGAGCGCCGTCGTCGGCTCATCGGCAATGAGCAGCTCAGGGTTACATGCGAGTGCCATAGCAATGACAACACGCTGACACATGCCGCCTGACATTTCGTACGGATACTGCTTGGCCCTCATTTCCGGATCAGGTATCCCGACCCGGTACAGCATGTCCACACTTTGCAGCCAAGCCTCTTTCTTGCCCATCCGTTTGTGTATGCGAAGGGTCTCAGCGATTTGTTCCCCTACCGTGAATACCGGATTGAGCGCAGAAATCGGATCTTGGAAAATCATCGTAATCATGTTGCCGCGGATGCGCAGCATGTCGTTCTGGCTTTTGCGGACCAAATCTTCACCGTTAAAGAGCATTTGTCCGTCAATAATGACGCCGCCAGCAAAGTCGATCAGCCTCATAACCGAGAGTGCCGTTACACTCTTCCCGCTGCCGGATTCACCAACAACGCAAAGAGTCTGGCCTTTTTCCAAGTCCATGGATACACGATCAGTTGCTTTGGCCACACCCTGATCCGTTAGAAAGCCGGTGGTCAAATTCCGGATTTGGAGAATTTTTTCCGCCATTGGTCCAGCCTCCTTCTAGGGATCGTTGTTTTTCTCGGATCTAAGCCGTCCCGTATGCCGTCTCCGATAAAATTAACAGCGAGAACAACGATTAGGATACATAAGCCTGGATATAAAGCCTGCAGGGGATCAATAAGCATGAATTCCTGAGCATTGCTCAGCATCAAACCCCAGCTTGTATCCGGGGTTTGGACACCCAAGCCCAAATAAGACAAAGCGGATTCACTCAGAATCGCTCCGCCCACCATTAAAGTCGCTGTTACGATAATTGGAGCGGACGCATTACGAAGCAGATGTCGGAAGATGATTCCCCAATCAGATACACCTATTGCTTTGGCTGCTTCTACATACTGCATCTCCCGAAGCTGCAGATACTCACCGCGAACGAGCCGTGCGACCCCCATCCAGCTGGTAAAAGCAAGAACCAGAATCATATAGGACATTTTCGAGCCGAAGATCGCCAGGATCAGAATATTAAGAAACAGCGAAGGAATGGAATTCATGACATCCACAAGCCGCATCGCAACCGTATCTGCCCACCCTCCGAAATAACCTGCAACAGCCCCGATCAATGTACCGATGACAACGGATACAAAGGCAACAGCAAAACCAACCGTAAGTGATATCCGGCTGCTGTAGATCAGCCTGGAGAAGATATCCCGCCCAAGCTCGTCCGTTCCAAGCAGGTGATTATCCGTACCTGCAGGCAGATTGGGGAACATCATATTAATTCGGGTCGGGTCATAGGGAGTGATCCATTTGGCAAGAAACGCAGCAATGATGAAGATGAACAACACGACGAGACCTGAAACGGCAAATGGATTATGCACAAACTTCTTCCACGCTGTCTTCCACGGCCCTTGCGGCCTTTGCTCCGACTGGGGCTTTTGAGATTCCACCGGAAGCTTCAACGATTTATTCAGATTCCCATCCGGGAGGGAATGACCGAGATTCGCTTCACTCATCATGCCGCGGCTCCCCCTTCCCGGCCGAGCTGCACTCTCGGATCTACGATCGCATACAGAATATCAGCGACAAGATTGCCGATAACAACCAGGAGAGAAACGATTAACGTAATCGACATCAATACGGAATATTCCCTTGCAACAGCCATCTCGACGAATAAGCGGCCCATTCCCGGCCAGTTAAAGACGCTTTCAGTCAATACGGCTCCCCCAACGAGGATCGGCAAATCCAGGCCCAGAATAGTAATGATCGGAATAAGAGCGTTACGCAAGGCATGACGGAAGATGACTCTGCTTTCCTTCAGCCCTTTAGCCCGGGCCGTTCGGATATAATCTTGATTGAGCACCTCGAGCATGCTCGAACGTGCATATTTGGAGTAGGAAGCGAGAAAACCAAGTGTAAGAACAGATACAGGCAGAATCAGATGGAGAAAGAGATCGAATATATTTCCTTCTTTGCCCATCGTATACATGTCGGACAAAGGTAAAATATCCAGCTTTAATGCAAAATACTCCTGCAAAATAATCCCGAACCAGAAGGTGGGCATTGCAAATCCAAGATAAGAAATGAAAGATGAGGTCTGGTCGGATAAGCCGTATTCAACCGTGCTGTTGTAAATTCCCCATGGAACCGCAATTAACAGAGAAAGAAGCCATGCGGCTCCCATCAACACCATCGTATTTCCAACAGTCGGCCATAAGATATCTCCTACGGGAATGTGGTTTTTGAAGGTATACCCCAGATCCCCTTTCAATAAATCTCCAAGCCAAATGATAAATTGCACAGGAATCGGCCGGTCAAGTCCCAGATGGTGAGCCTGAATCTTAGCTGCTTCCGGCGATAAACCCGGCCCGAGAAACATTTGGGTTGGTCCTCCCGGGGCTGCATGAATCATCGTAAACGTTAAAATCGCAATTAAGATCAGCACCAGTATGGATTGAAGTAATCGGCGTATCAGATACTCAGTCATCATGCGTCCCCCTATTCCGGATACAAGGGAAGGGCCTCGCGGTCCTTCCCTCGTTTGCATCATCGTGTACGTGTACCATTCCTTATTTCTTGTCAGACCACCAATTGATGATATGGAACAGATATCCGTAAGCTAAAGATGATTCCGGGCGATCCTCTTCGGACCAGTGGACGGTAGTTTTGTCTACCGCTTGAGGCAGTCCATACTGATAGAGGAATACGTATGGCAGGTCAATGGATATTTCTTTTCCGATTTCATGATAAACCTTCGCGCGTTCTGCCTGATCGACGGTCAGTTGACCTTTCACCCACAGATCGTCAAGCTTTTCGTTTTTATACCAGCCGCCGTTTTGCCCTGCTGGCGGATAATATTTGGATGAGAAAATACTTTCCGCATCCGGATCAGGGTTGGAGAGAGACCATGAGAGAAGAATGGCCGGGAATTTGCCAGGTGTTATGTTCTGATCAATCCAAGTGGCAAAGTCGATGCCTTTAGGCTTCACTTCAATTCCAACGTCCTTCAGGTTCTGCTGAATGACAGCTGCCACCTGCTCGCGCCGGCTGTTGCCAGCGTTGAATTGCAGCTCGAAGGAGAACCGATGCCCGTCTTTCTCTAAAATCCCGTCTTTACCGGCTTTCCAGCCATCTTCGGCAAGCAAACTCTTAGCTTTCTCTGCATCATAGGTATAATTGACGGCTTCTTCGCCCGGATCCGCCCAGGAACCCGGCAGGAACGGCGAGTTCATTAACTGTCCGGAGCCCTTCAGCACGTTGTCAACCATTCCCTGACGGTTAAGGGCATAAGCGATTGCTTGACGCGTCTTCTGCCCTTTGAACGGCGAATATTTATCCGGGAAATTCTCATCCTTGAAATTGAATTGGACATATTCATACTGCGGGCCCGGTGCCAGAATGATGTCCAGATTCTCATGCTTCTTAACCGCATCGATCTGTGTGACCGGAATTGCTTCAGTCATCTGGACATCGCCTTTAATCAGCGCTTGAACCTCGGTGTTTTGATCCGCATACGTTTTGTAGATGATTTTCGCAATATGCGGCTTCTTTTCACCCCAATAATTCGGGTTGGCATCCAGGGTAATGTACTGCCCCTGCTTCCATTCCGACCATTTCCAAGGTCCGTTGGTAATTGTTTTGGCAGGATCGACACCGTATGCGTTGGTCTTGAGATCCTTAAGGGGCACAGCCTTGAGAATATGAGAAGGAAGCAGCGAGATGTTCAGCGAATATTGGAACGGTGCATAGATCTGCTTCAGCTTGATATCGACCGTAAAGTCGTCAACTTTGGTTACCGCGTTGATCTTGTCGTACATGCTGATACCTGGAGAGGCCGCTTCAGGATTACGAACTGTATCATATGTATAGACCAAATCATCAGCCGTGACAGGTTGTCCATCGCTCCACTTGGCATAATCCTTCAATTTGACGGTATAGGTTTTACCATCCTCGCTTATTTTGGGGAGCTCTGCAGCCAGAGACCAGGGTTCAACCGTCAAATTGGCATTGCGGTCCAAATCGTAAAGCTTAGCGAAGATGAGTGGTTCGATATCCCCCGATGCGGTATCGTTAATATAAATAGGATTAATTGAGACAATATCCGAGAATGTGCTGATGGTTAGTGTACCGCCTTCAACAGGCTGGTTTGAGCTGTCAGGGGTATTCGCCGGGGCGTTTGTTTCGTTCGTTGGCGTATTCGTGGTGTTTGAGGGTGCTGGGTCAGCTGGTTTGGTATTGGCATTCGTTGATTTGTTGTTGGAATCCGAACACCCCGCAAGCATAATTCCGACTAGAGCGATAATGGTCATTAATGAAAGCCATTTCGTACCTTTTCTCACTTCATCATCCTCCTTTATTAAGTTGTCAAAAATGGTAAAAACTACTTTTCAGGAATATATCAAATTTTCAGAAAATTCTCTACACATTTTTTAACAAATTTATAGAAATTTTAGCTTCTTTATCCCTTATTGATTACCCCATTATATTGAATACTTTCTTAACTATCGAGGGTTGACTTTTGTTACTTACTTACTATATTATATTGACGTAGACAAATAAATCATAATATTGAGGAGAGATCCATGTATGTCAACCGTATTATTTGTAAATGCACACCCACTTGATCATAGTGCTTCCTACAGTTTGTCTGTAGGCCTAGAATTTGTACAAGCCTACCGTGAGGCAAATCCGAACGATGAAGTGATCCATCTTGACCTATACAAAATGGACATTCCTCAAATTGATGCTGATGTATTCAGCGGCTGGGGTCAACTTCAAAGCGGTTCTTCGTTTGATCAGTTGAGCGCAAGTTCGCAGGCAAAGGTTACACGTTTGGGCGAGATCGTAGACCAATTCGTTGCTGCTGATAAAATTGTTGTTGTAAATCCGGTATGGAACTTCTTATTCCCGCCCGTTCTTAAAGCTTACATTGATGCGATTTGCGTCGCCGGCAAAACATTCAAATACACAGAGACTGGCTTAGTGGGCTTGGCCAGCAACAAAAAGCTGCTGCACATTCAAGCTTCCGGAAGCGTGCTTTCCGAAGGCCCATATTCCGGCTTCGAATTCAGCCACCGCTACCTGAGCGCAGTTTCCCAATTCATCGGTATTCCTTCCATTGATGTTATTTACGTTGAGGGCGTAGGCGCTTCCGCTCAAGCTCCGGCAATCAAAGCAAAAGCGATTGAACAAGCACGCGAGCTTGCAGCAAGCTTCTAATCGAACCATCCATAATATTTCATCACAAAGAGAGACGCCCTTCTCATCCAAGGTCGTCTCTTTGTTATTTCATGTGGGAATTACTCTTAGCTATTACCTGGCTGCCGGCAGTGGAATAAACGTCAGATTGATCGGAAGGTTACTTCCGGAAGCGAGCATGAATATCAATTCGACCGATTCCGCAGAAGACCCTGTCCTGTATAGGACTCCCATCTCATTTGGTGTTTTGAGTACACTGACATTCGTTGCTTTCACCAAGCTCCCATTTACAAGAAACGCGCCTGTATACATGCCTCCCCGCGCATTGACGCCAATCATCGTATTGGCCGCCACGTTCGAGAGTTTAACTCTATACAAAACGCCAAAATTACCGAGGTTATATTCCAACAGACCCGTTAAATCATCTTGTCCGGCAAGATAAAGGTCAATCTTATTGTCCCCAAAAACAAGACGCTGCGGCTGTTCGCCAATTAAATCATTGATCTCGATGGAGCGATCTGCATCATAGAAAGTTCCTCGAACATGTTTTTTGTCTCTAGCCATGTTTGGAATGGTTTCCAGTATGGCAAGCGGATCTTTGATTTCCTGCGGGACAACCACAACACGATAGCGGACCATCGAATTTGACGTCACATCCAGATAAGCCGAGAATACCAAGTTTGGCTTGATCGGAACTCGCGACATTTCAGGCATAATGATTTTGGACTCGCCTGGAAGCAGAGCCAGATCTTTAACCGGGTTATGACTGTTCCAGCTCTCCAAGTAACGTGCCGTTGAGAGCTTCCCTGTGTTTTCAATATACTGATCCGGTCCGCCCATTCCGAATGCACCCATGCCAATATGCGTGGTCTGTGCATCAAGGTTGGTTGCAACCAGATACATATTCACTGGATAACCAATGGAATTAATATTATGGAAGAGAAACCTCGTATTACCGCTTAACTGCGTATCATAGGCGATACCCGTCTCTGTCCAAGTTTCCGGACTATTGCTGCGCACCAGCTGTGCGGGCTCATGTGTTGCTGTGTATGCAATAGTGTCATAGGTCAGTACATCCGATCCAATCATATCGTATTTGTTCCCGACATCTGTGAACAGCAGATTATAATCATCTCTGGTGTACAGCACTTCATCCGTAATCGTAATCGTTTTGGTGATGCTGGCGGTCAGTCCGTGACTGTCTTCAACCTCAAGCGTGATGTTCTTCACCCCCGGATCGAAGAATACCTTCTCTTTACCCGTCCATGTCGTGCGGACAATTGCATTCTCATCATCGGTGCTCTGCTCCGTAATCTGCACCTCTTCGCCAATCCGGTAGCTGTCCTTATCTGTGACGAAATCTGCAACCGGCGGTTGGTTAGCCTGCAATACCGTAATCGTTACACTGTAAGGAGCACTCCAGTTCCCCTGTTCGTCCATAACCGAACGAGTAATCGTATGTACGCCCGGTTCCATGAAAATATCTTCACGGCCTTCCCAACGTTCATCCACATAATGAACCGGATTATCGCTTGATTGCACATCTTGATAGGTTACTGTAGTCTCCCCTGCATAAATGACTGACGGCGTCACGATAAAAGGCACTTGAAATTGATTATTCCAAGAAATAACGGTATCTTTACCGACATTGCTGATCTTACTCTCCGTTAGCTCCGCCCAGCTGCGCAGAGGGATCATAAGGGCGTTCTTCAGAACAAATGTAGGATATGGCCCTTTATATGCTTTTCCATTTACCAAGGCAATCACATCGTTGGTTTTGAAGCGAATTTCCTTGTAATTAGATTTAGCAATGGTTTCCCTTGTTTTCACATTGTATGAGAGCTTGTAGCCGTATGGGCTGGCAATACCGTTCAATGCGACATAATACGTTCCGTTCTTAATCGTAAGCGGCTGAACAGCTTTAATTTCCTGACCGTTATAAATCATACTAGTGCTGTTTTTCTTGACGACCAGTTGGTTCTGCAGCAGTTGATCAGTTGGCTGTACCGCTGCCGGCTGAGGGCTTGCCGGCGCCTGCCCTGCAGGCTGTTGTTGGCCGGCTGGCTGGACATCCTCAGCCGAAGCGCTGCCTGCGTGAATATTGGCTGCAGTAATTATCATCGAGCAAAGTAAGATCCATTTTAAAGACGACTTTCTTAACCCCTTTACCATCATCAACATGCTCCTTCTACGTTCGACTGTATATATGTTCATTTCTTTAACGCTCCCCCTTGGATGAAAGTTGCGATAATAGAATAAAATAACATTTTGTCAGAATAAATAGATAATTTTACCTGAACAAATCCATCTTATAAACATGCAGCACAGCCGTTTTGCTCCGGACTAGGATCGTCAGCTTCCACGCATATCTTGTTCCATATCATGGCGAAAACGACAAAAAAAGGTACTACAAGAAGTAGCACCTTTCATCCATCCGCATAGCTTTCAGCCAATTTACATTCACTTACCGCTTGCGATTTCGGTCAAACGTTCCTTAATCCGATCCCGGACAACACCGCCATGGAAGGTAATGACAGTCTCAATATCCATATCAATCAGCTTCTCAACAGACTTGAGCGCGGTTTGCATATCTGGTGTGAACCTCGGATTCGGGGGCATAAGAACACCGTTCTCGGAAGTAAGCGCATCTCCGGTTATCAAGGTTTTGGTGGGCTGATGATACAGACTGATATGATCCGGTGTATGTCCCGGAGTGAAGATCACTTGAATGCCTCCGCAATATGGCAGGACATCCCCGTCCTGCAGCGTAACATCGACCTTCGTTGCAGGGACCTTAATCCCCCGCTTAATAATCGGCACCTCACCAAGTATGTATGGCTTAGTCAGTTCATGTGCAAATACCTCTATGCGTCCTTCCGCTGCATGTACGAGTTCATGCAAGCTGCCTATATGGTCCAAATCCTGATGCGTGATGATGACTTTCGTCAGCATGTCCAAGGAAAAAGAATCCCTGAGCAGGCCTTCACGAATGACCTCTAACTGCCCCGGGATATTCGTATCCACCAGAATGACATCCTTCTCATCCCATAATAAAGCCCCATGAAAGACAAATGAATGCTCGCCTGCGTTAACTTCCCATACGATATCTTTGATTCCTGCTTGCTCAGCCATCAATCCTGCACCTCCAATAATGATGTTATCTCTCTTACTATTGTATAGGCTACATATCCTGAATTCAAATAACCTGCTGGGACAGGGTTAACTTCGATCGTCCCCATGACTTAACAGACCATAAAAGAATTACTTAGCCAGTTCTTTAATAATCCGATGATTGGTCTCTTTATCCTTGAATATCTCCATTTTGCCGCTTCCTTCTGACAGCAGCTGAATATAAATCAGGATGGATTCCGTTGAGATATCCTTATTGATATTCCCTTCCCGCCTGCCCTCTTCTCACGCCGGGATCTGCCCTTATAGAAAAAAAGCGGGAACCAGCTTAGATGCTGCGTCCCGCTTTATATTTTGGCTAAGCTAACTGCCGGAATACTGCTGCTCTTCGAGTAACGGTCGGCATAGGAAGAGGCTCCATATGAATCCGGCTTGATAACGGGCACCCAGCCCAAGGATTCAACGCGATTAACCATTTCCGTCACGAAGAATGCGGTTTTGCTTTTGATTTTATCCTGGCCGGCATCAATGTGAATCGATACGTCAAATGACGCGCCCTGATAGACAAAGGGCATGATGATGTCCTCAAGCTGATTTCTCTTCCGCTTGTCAAAAAAGCAGGCAATCTCCTCGCTTAGACTGGTTTCTGTGGACAGCTTCTCACGTACAGACATGATCTCACGCGGAATGATAACCTGCCGGTAACAGGCCCAAGCTCCTTTACTCTCGCGGCGTATGATGATGCCGGTGATCAGCTTCGTAAACCCCCGGTGTACTTGACCGTCTGTACCGATGACGAGTGTGTAATTCGCATGAGGTTCCTGCCTCATGAAAGCATCAATGCGTGAATAAACGGCACAGAGGTCCATATGGCGCTCTGTTGTGTTCGTAAATTCCATACTGTGAATCCATGGAATAATCGGGTTTCTTCTCATTAGGATCACCTCTACTTGTGCGGGTTACCTTCCTTTCAGAATAGCATTTTCTCAAAGCTCTTTTCTTATGTATATGGCAATTGAAACGGGATTCGAACCTTTGCCGGCTGATTCATCATCTGAATCCAAAAAAGCTGCCCACCCGCGCATAGCGAAATGAGCAGCTTTTCTTATATTTGCCGGTATAACCTAAGGTTGATTCACAATTTCTTTAAGTTCCGACCAAGAAGTAAGCCTTGGAACATCCAGATGTTTATTGTAGGAGCGGTCCTTGACATAAATCTTCAGCGGCAGTTCGGATAAGGTCTGGAGCACATTCGGTTTATCGTCAAAATAATAATCCAACCCCAGATCACGGATTATATGTACTTTCTCCGAGTCGCTCATCCCGCAGAAGAAATGATGATTTTGGACAGGGAAGCCGTTTTCATGCAGCCACTGCCTGGTTTGTTCGCAATGCTCCTTCGGTCTGGCCGTTATATAATAGACCTCGTGCCCTTGCCTCGCTAATTCTTGCAGAGCTTCTACTGCTCCGGGGAACGGCGGACAAGAAGTAAAATATATTTCTTTCCGCCACTTGGACCACATGGCCTTCCCTTCTTCCGGGCTTAGCCCAAAAGGCTCGTGAATTTCCATCGTCGAAAGCGCCTCAAATACATCCAAGCCGATTTTTTTATTCAGCTTCTCATTATAAAGATGAAACGCATGCTGTCTCAAATCAATCAGTGTATCATCTACATCAAATCCAAGCTTCATCCTGTTCCCTCTTTCCATGCCTATTCATCCAAACCATTATACCCTCTAAGCCATGCATCGCAAAATAAAAACAGACAGCCCGGGTCAGGTTGACTAAGCGGGATTCCGAATGCTTTAGATTAAATATCTGAGGATCAGATAGACACTTGCCATTGCGATAGACAGCAGCATGAGCGGAAATCCGTATTTCATATAATCCAGGAATCGAATCGGATATCCTTCTTTGCCTGATAGACCTGCAACAATTAAGTTCGCGCTCGCACCGATCAAGGTTCCATTTCCTCCCAGGCATGCACCCAGAGCCAAGCTCCACCATAAGGGTTCAAGGTCGGTTATCCCCCTGCCGCCCATTTCTTGAATCATTGGAATCATCGTCGCTACAAACGGAATGTTATCCAAGAAAGCGGATGCGATCGCACTGATCCATAGAATGAGCATGGAAGCAGCCAGCAAATTGCCATCAGTCAGGGCAATTGCCTGCTCGGCTAATTTGGCAATCACTCCGGTTTCTATTAAACCTGATACAAGCACGAACAGACCGACGAAGAAAAATATGGTGGTCCATTCAACTTTGGTAAATGCGCCTTCCATCCGATGTTCGCCGGTAAGGAGCAGCAGCAGAAATGCACCGGATAACGCAATAATTGCTGACTCCAGGTGCAGCGTCTGATGGAGAAAGAACCCGATAATCGTAAGCCCTAAGATGACGATGCATTTGATCAGTAATGGATGATCATTGATAAGCTCTTTCTCATCGATATTCATGATGCTCTGGATACGATCCGGTGTCGTCTTCAGCTTCTTGCGGAAGATCAAAACAAACAGCGGGACATAAACGATCATGATAAGAACCACGATAGGCGCAAGATTAGTAATGAAGGCCAAGAACGTCAGTTCTTTAACCGCGCTGCCAATCATAATATTAGGCGGATCCCCGATCAGCGTTGCTGTACCGCCGACATTGGACGCAATAATTTGTGTGATGAGATAAGGAAATGGCGGCACACGCAGCTGCCTTGTAATGCTAAAGGTCACGGGAACCATGAGGAGCACGGTCGTTACATTATCCAAGAAAGCCGAGCCTGCTGCCGTAATAAGCGCAAGAGCAATCATAATTGGAACCGGTCTGCCCTTCGCCTTCTTGGCTGCCCATATCGCAATATATTTAAATAACCCCGTCTCAGCTGTAATACTCACAATAATCATCATACCGATCAGCAAGCCAAGTGTATTAAAATCGATATGATGAATAGCTGTTTCCTGATCAACAATTCCGAATAAGACCATCAGCAAGCCGCCTAACATGGCGACAATCGTACGATGGATTTTCTCTGAAATGATAAGTCCGTAAATAATAAGAAAAATACCAATTGCCACTGCTGCTTGCTGCTCCATATCATAACCCCCAACCCGTATTCTTTACTGCTGGACTAGCCGATATTCCCATGAACTGCTCCCGGATTTATCGCATACAGCTGTTTCTCACATAACCAACCCCTCTTCGAAGCACAACAAAAAAAGAGCCTCATAATTCATGGGCTCTTCGAAAAACGACAGAAGGAGCCCGTGAATGACAGGCTCCTCCAAGTCATGCTTATTTGATTCCTTTTATTATAGCCGACAATTCACGGAACCACAATGATTTTAAATATCGGATTAAATATCATTTCTTGGAAAAAATAGCAGTGAATGAATTTAATCAATAGGTGGTTATCATGCATACTACACTGGGCATTCTATGTGTTTTCGCGGCTTGCAGGTGGGGGGATTGGCGAAACTGGAGGCTTTATTACTCAACAATCCTGTTCATGATTATTATGGATCTGATCTACAACTTCCTCACCTATAGGTTCAGTATGTGGGAGTTTGAAATTTCTTTTGATGACCGGCTATTCCCTAATCATACAATGATCTCATTCGTTTTGGATTTTATTTGTTTTCCTGCTACGATACTCATTTATCTGGGAAATTATCCAAGCAAGAAGTCGCGTCAATTTCTATACATCGCATTCTGGATCGGCTTGTATTCATTGATTGAATATATCAGCCTTATCGGGTGGAAAGGAATCTCCCAGGAAAAAGGAACCAGCTTACATGACCCGAAAACAGGGATAACGGCAAAACCATCGGTAGAGGAGTAAACTGGCTTGCAGCGTTAGCAAGAGCGTGACAAACGACCAGTACCAGGACCAGTGAATATACTTGATTACATTCGTATGACGCTCGAGCCAGAGCTCTGTTACCGACAATACCGCAGGGAAGAACAGCATGTATCCAAGGCGCATCCACAGCTTGAACCTGTCTGGATAATGCAGATTATAGATGACGCTGATGACTGGAAAAGCAAAAAATTCAAACGTAAAGCTGGAATTTATTGCCCTGGCAAAGAGCCGGCTGGGGTATTGAATGAGTTCAAACTCCACCACCAGTAAACCAAAAACGGTGGATAGCAGCAGCATGAATAAGAAGCTGATCCAGGCTTCACGAATTTTTGCTTTTGGAACCAGAGTCAACAGCAATACCGCTCCAATCACCCATACTGCAAATTCTACGATGTAATCATAATTCAGCATCCCGCTCACCCCTTGTGAGCTTAGTTTTTCCCTATCACCCATAAGTATTCGGCAGCTGAAGATGTATAAAAAAAGCATTCGGCGGAAGATTAAAGCTTGTTGTTATCAAACAAAGGAGGTGTTATCCTTGGTCAAACAAACCAATAAGTTGTCCAAAGCGGATGTACAATCCACCGAATCCAATAAATTGCCTGTTCCCGGTGTAGAAGATACCGAGTTCTCAGCAGAGGAAGCGGCAGAGGCATTTGAACATAATGAATCTTCCGCTCAAGCTTCCGAGCAGGAAGAGCAGGAAGAGCAAGAATAGAGCAGATTGACCAGGACGAGGCCGTTTCCGATCGGGAATGAGCCTCGTTTTTTAATAGGATGGGATTTATGTTTATGCGTTAACCTCCTCCTGATCTAGGCATATAGTAAGTAGATCTATGCGAGAGGGGAAGATTCTTTTGTTTTATTATTATCCGAACCCTGGAGACTCCTATTACCAACCGGGGTTTCAAAGCCCTCCCTATCCGAATCATGCTTGGACGATCAGCCGCCTATATTACAGCAATACTGCTGAACTCCGTGAGAAACAAGAGCCCATTACCTTTGTGCTCATCCATGGCTCTTGGGCGGATTCTAGCTTCTGGAACGGAGTTGCAGCATTTTTACGTAAAAAAGGACACACTGTTTATGCGCCTGAATATGCAGGACATGGCGCTGACACCACTAAAAATGCGAATCATGCGATGATGACCCAATCCATTGTAGATTTCATCGAAGGAAACAATTTGAACCAAGTCGTGCTTGTAGGGCACAGCTTCGGAGGAACATTAGTCCAGACTGTCGCTCAAGCTGTACCGGACCGGATCAAACGCCTAGTCTTCTTTGATGCTTTTATTCTTAATGATGGAGAGATGCTCGCCGAAGAATTCCCTCCTCCTGTTCAGGCCGCTTTCGAGTCGCTTATCCAAAGCTCCAAGGATAACAGCATTATGCTTCCATTTCCTCTATTCCGTGAAAATTTCACAAACTTGGCGAGCCTGCAGCAAGCCCAGCAGTTCTACAGGAATGTGAAGCCTGAGCCAGCAACGCCATTTCACGAAAAACTGGATCTGAAGAAATTTTATTCGTTAACAATTCCAAGAAGCTATCTTTATCTGACAGAAGATAATGTCCTTCCTTTTGGAAGCAGTCAATACGGCTGGCATCCGCATATGTCCAATCGGCTTGGCATGTACCGGTTCCTCCAAGACTCCGGGGATCATTTCAGTACAACTCTTCTTGATCCAGGCAAAATCGCACGAAGGTTATATGAGGCGGGAAGAGACTGACCCTGCAGCCGGTATACACGAAAAAAGCAACTGCCCTCTTGAGGACAGCTGCTTCCCTTACATCGATGCATGATGATTCATTCTTATCCCGCTTTTCTTCGTCAGCTCCGGCAGAGCTACACCAATCAGCACTAATCCCACTCCCGCCCATTGCAGGAAGCTGACCTGCTCATGAAGCACGCTTGAAGAGAGCAAAACGGCAACAGGGAGCTCCGATGCACCGAGAATACCAGCCATCCCCTCTCCAATATGCGGAACTCCAATCGCGAAGAGGACCGGCGGTATAAAAGCTCCGAATAATCCGAGCAATAAGCCAAACAGGAGCAGCTTTCCGAGCAGCAGACCATTTAGGAGAAAAGTTGGCGGGAACAGAATGAAAACAAGGATCAAGCCGCCGGTGATCATCCAGCTGCTTCGAATAGCGGGATGAACGGAAGGTACCGCTTTGCCGCTAAACAGAATAAACATCGTATAGCTTACTGCTGCAAGAAGTCCAAGAACGATACCGATGATATTGAATCTGCTGACTCCCTGCTCCATTATTCCAGCCGCCAAGAGGGTCCCCCCAAACAGAACAGCCAACGTAAGGAGCATAATCGCATTTGGACGTTTGCGCTGGCTGATTGCATGCAGGAGCACGCCCATCCAAGTAAATTGGAACAGCAGGATGATAGCCAATGAATTCGGAATATAACGCAGGGAATGGTAATACAGGAGTCCGGTCACCGCTGTTGGCATGCCCGCCGCCATCAGCATGAAACGCTGTTTCCAAGTCAATCTTCCAACCGGCTTACTAGTCCGGCTTGAAGCAGATTCTCTCTTGCTGCTCCGCCGCCTCATATAGAATGCCAGACTCCATGAAAGCAGAAATCCGACTAACAGCTGGCTCCCAACAACTTCTCCTAAGCCGTAACCCTCTCCATAGGCCTTTACGACAATGGTCGATAATATGCCGTAGCTCATCGCGCCAAGTAAAACCGACAGTATATATTTCATGTTCTAAAGACGTCCCTCCTAAAAGATTTGCGGCTTATCTTGCGGTAATTTACCGCCAAACAAAAAACTTCCTAACCACAAATACAGAATCATTAGGAAATGATTCGATATTCGCAGTTAGGAAGTTAAGGCTTCCTGTAGAAACCCTCACCCTGTTCTTGCTTGGTGCACTGTGAGGTTATACGATTCATATGTGATTATAAGTTTGACAACAGTAGAAATCTTACACGACAAGTAAACTATTGTCAACAGGGTATTGTTGGGGCTTGCCCTTTATTGGACGTCAATGGAGCTGATTTTCCATGGATCAAGCGGAGACAATCGCATTATTTTGAATCGCATGATCTTATCGCGCGGCGCACTGCCTGCTGGAATAAGCTTCACCTTTAATGGTAGTTCGTATGCCAGCAGTTCCGAAAAGTCCCCCTCAAGATCCTCCGTTTTCCGATGATTAACCGCAATCAAAGGCTGCTCCTTCATATAATATTGGAGCTCTTCATGGGCCGAATCCATATAGGTTTGTTTGAGGATTTCAAATTCCTTCAGATTCAGAGCAATGATAAATGTCCTGACGATCGGATATGGCGAGGGCTGAGTCCAGATCGCATTCAACTTACCTGCGGCTTTCAAAACCATTAATTGATGACCCGGATCTGCTTGTCCAGAACCATGCGTTTTGCTTCCAAGAAAATGAATGCAAAAATGACCGGAGAAGTCGTTATCCGGAATTCCGTCACCGCCATGCGGCATACCGTGCATTGAAGCTGCAAAAACTTGATTCCCTGCTTGTACGAGTACCGCTTTCCGGTGCCAGCTCCATTTTCCCTTGTAAATTCGTTTCATGATCGCCGTATCTTCCTTCGTCAGAGGCTGGACATCAGCATGCAGCTGTCCGGCTCTGCGCTGGGCGTTGAAAGCCATTCCCGTCTCCAAATCGACAACCTTCACATTATCCTTAAGCGCGATCTTTTGCTTCGCTTCCTCCCATGGAATCATCCTCCCATAATGAGCAGCGCGGGCAAGTTCAACCTGTTTCAAGAGCTTGCTTCTATCGGAAGCAGAGAGCTCGAGCCGCTGCTGCTTAGCCTCATCATATAAGCTGCCTCCCTGATCCACCGTATAGATCGTCTTCGTGTGAGTTTGATCGTTCCAAGCGGATAAATACGTATCCGAAATCGGTGCCGCATTCGACGGCAGCCGGATTGCGCGGTCCTCCAGCTTAGAAAGGAAATTCTGATCCTTCAAGCTTACATGCGTGACATAGCCTGCCTGAGGAGAGACCCGAACTGTCAATTCCCCCTCAGCCGGGACTGCGGCTGCCGCCCCTGTTACACTAAGCCATACGCATCCTGCGGCAATAACTCCGACTCCTTTTCTGAACATCCTGATTCTCCTTTGCTGCAGCCTCTCTCTGGAAGCCTGACCGGGTTACTTCTTGATAATTACCCGCGTTCCTACACCGATATGACGGAACAGCCACTCAATATCCTTATTGCGCATTCGAATACATCCGGACGATACACTGCGTCCGATCGAATAAGGCGCATTGGTTCCATGAATGCCATAACGGTAGCCGCCTGTATTGGGTACACTAAGCCCCATCCATCTGGTTCCAAGCGGATTGCGCTTATCACCAGAGGGGATATTTTTTCTGACGTACCATGGATTGACGATTTTATTAGCGATTTTAAACTCGCCGACAGGAGTCAGCTCGCCTTTTCCCGTTGCGATTTGAAAACTGTAGATGGGCTCATTATTAATATATACCGACAGAATATTTCTAGTCTTATTAATGACCAAGCACATGTCGTCTTCAACGGGCTGGGCGTTTGCCGCCGTTAAACTGAACGTGAGACTGACAACAAGTGCCAGGATCATTGAAATGGCTGCTTGCTTCACTTGTACGGAAGTCTCCTTACTGACTATTGTCTAAGTTGTCGTGATACAAATTTAAGTCAACTTGCGAAAATCGCTTTTCATAATACTCTTAACATGCCCCGACCAGCGGCCATTAGCCGGACAATATTTCTTTGCCACCTTCTCAATTGTTGTCAGCCCTTTGCCTACATAATTTTTGGCCAGGAGTTGTCCGAACTTCCTGACGCTGTCCCCTTTCGTAGCGAAGCTGAATGCTTTTTTATTCTCACTGCCTGTTATCGCATTCAAGCCGAATAAGTTATTTTTCGTCCGCGATAGCCGGCTTTTCCCGTTTCCGCTCTCGAGCTTCATCACCGCAATGGTGAAGAATGCGTTAATGCCAAAATCGTCTTCGATATCCAGAATCGCTTCTTCTAATCCTTGCCCGGCGAGCTTGGTGCCTTTCAAAATAAGAGCAATGTGCTCGGCGGTTAAGCCTGAATCCGATTTCACTATTGTGGTTGGTCTCGCAGGATTGCCTGCCGGCTTTTTCACGATAAGCGGCTTTGGAGCAATCGATACGGTTGAATTGGCCCGGCTGGGAGCGGCGGAGAGTATAGTCACGGCTGATTTAGACTTCTTCGTATCAAGCGGAGCTGCATAGGCGCCATGCACATAACCGCCATCCTTTAGCTGCAGCCACCCGTTAGCCGTAGCTGAAACTACCTTTAACTCCGTACCCTGTTGAACCACGCTAAGAATTTTTGATTTGGAGTTAGGCTCCGAACGTACATTCAGATAGTAAGACGTCACTTCATAAGTAGGAATAACAAGTTCCTTATGTATATCCTGTTCCTGCTTGATTGGTTTGGCGGTACTTACGGGAGGCTTATTCTGTACGCTCGGTTGGACTGCGGGTGTACGAGCGGGGAATAGAACTGCTGCTGAGGGTATAACCTTCTTGAGGATCAGAGGCTTAACATTGTTCGCCTGGGCTTTAGGAAAGGAAGAGTCATAGTAGGAAATTGTTGATGCGTGTGCGGTCAATGAAGGGAATATAAGGTCATTCGAACGATTGTTATTGGCAATGAAAGTAAAGATAACCGATAAGATCAAGGCTGAACATATTAAATACATGAATAATTGCCGTTTTAAACTTCTAAACATTTAGCTGCACCTCTTTCTCAGTATTATTAATAGTTGCTGAGGGCCAGTTCGATATAGGTTAGATTGTAACGGCTGTCATTCGAAAATCATGTCAAACCTTCTGCGAGGAAATGATGAGCTTTTGTCGATTGAGCGCAAAGTGGTGGATAACAACGAAGAAGCAGTCGTTCATAGACGGCTGCTTCTTTATGTTTATTGGAATAAAATATTCATTAGCATTTTTTAACTTTGCTTTGGACTAGCCGTCGCACTGCCTAATTGAAGGATTGTCCAGCAATCTTGCAGCATCAACGGTGGGCAAAACAGCCTCTATAACCAGCTTTCTTTCAAGATATATAATAGAGTTATATCTTTCCTAATCTTATGGAATCCATTTCATTTCTCTTGCCTTGCGAATCGCATGTACGCGGCCTTTGACCTGAAGCTTACCATAGATATGGTGCAGATGAAGTTTGACAGTGCCTTCAGCGAGAACTAACTGCTTGGCGATCTATTTGTTGGATAGTCCTTGTGCAATCAGCATCATGATATCCATTTCTCTGGGAGTAAGCCCGTCAACAAGCTGTACAGCTTCCCGATCCTTTTCTTCTTCTCTAAAGGGTCTTTTATCATGTTTCAGTATCCGCCTCAGATATTCACGGGATACTCCGGGCAGCGCTCCAGCAGCGCCGGAATTTGATTGAAGTGCTCCATGAGCATTTCAGTCCATACTTGAATGATGGTCAGCTCAGGCTTGTGCGCAATGTCCCCCGTAAGCTGCTGCAGCCATCTGCAGAGGGTGGTGAGCTCTCTGCGCTTTAATAATCGGGCAGCGATGGATTGGAGCAATGCTGCTGCATGCTCAAACCCGCCCGCGGCAATGGCATGATCGATCGCTTCTTCGGTAAGCCCTTGGCTTTCGAACCATTCCGATGCGCGCATATGCAGAATTGCTATGGCATGACTGCCGGACATTTGCATCAATCGGTTATGTAAAAAGTCGGCAAATAAATGATGATAGCGGAACCAGTTCCGGTCATCGTCGAGCTCAATAAGAAACAGACCTGTTTGTTCGAGCTGATTTAAGATACCCGTTTCAACCGGCTCACCCGTTAAAATACGGCACAGATCCTAGTTCATTTGGTTCAGAATGGAGGTTTGCATCAGGAAATGCCTGATTGTCTCATCCAGCGCCTGGAAGACCTCCTCCATCAGATAGTCCGCTACATATCGGTGATTGCCTGTGAACTGCTGAAGCCGCGCCCCTTGAATGCCGCAACCCGACAGCGCTGCAAGCTGAATACCCGCCGCCCACCCCTCCGTTCGATCAGCAAGGAGCTGAAGAGTAAAGGGATCTGGAAGTTCGCCGGTCTGTCTTTGCCAAAATGAAGCTATTTCGTCTTCGGTGAACTTGAGTTCATCCATTCCGATCGGGTTCAATTCCCTCTTGCCTCGCAGTGTAGCAACTGGAAACGGGAGCTCTCTGCGGCTCAGGATACATAAGTGGATATGTTTTGGCAGGTGGTCGAGGAAATAAGCCAATGAAGCGTGGACATCCATCGAATCAATGCAGTGGTAGTCATCTAACACAAGCACCAAATCTTCCGAAGCGTCGTCAAGATCGTTGAGAAGCCAAGAAACCATTTTATCAATAGAGAAAGAGATCGGGGACTGAAGCAGCGACTGAGCCTTCTTGCCGATTCCCTGCTGCAGCCGGTCAAAAGCAGTCACGATATAACTCCAGAATCGGTGCAGATCATTCTCACCTGGATCGAGCGATACCCAGCCGGATCGAACTTGACGCGACATTATCCAGTCGCTTACCAGCGTCGTCTTGCCAAACCCCGCTGGCGCGATAACGGAGGTTAGCCTGCACTGCAGGATGCGGTACATAGCCGTATCCAGGCGGTCTCTGGAAACCAGCTTAACGGGGTGCTGCGGAATATATAGTTTCGTGGAGAGTACCGGGTGCGTATAATCCGCAAGCTCGGGAGCACCCCGGGTTGCTTTTTCATACATGGTCACATCGATTCTTTATATAGGTTTATCCCGGTGCGGAATCCACACGCAGCGTATGACATAGTACTATTCGATAAATGTAAACAAATACCTGTTTATGTCAGGTTTCTTCTCAAAACAAAACAAAAAAACTGACACCGGTTTTACCGGTGCCAGCTTGCAGCATCCCTGCGGGCGATGGTTGATTCGGAGCCTGTTCACTCCAGCGGCAGACCTTTTTTCCTCAGCAGCTCTTTCATGAACAAGCGTTTGGGGTTCTTCAGCAGCTTTGTCATCATTTCCGTCCAACGGTCCTTCCGTTTACCGCTTGTTCTATCCGCATAATAAGATGATATTTCCTCGTTATATTGAATGAGCTGATTGATAAATTGATCTTTATCTTGATTATATTCATCTTCATGGTACACATTATCGAAGGGCAATCTTTGTTTCTGCTCGGCTCCATCTGCCGGATAGCCGACACTCAGACCGAATAAAGGGATGACGCGATCCGGTGTCTTGAGTATTTCACATACCTGCTCAAGCTGATTGCGGAGACCGCCGATGTAACAGATCCCAAGCCCCATGGATTCTGCAGCCACTACCGCATTTTGCGCCGCTAAAGCCGTATCGATGACGCCGATCATGAAAGTTTCTGTGGAGGCCAGCGTTTGATTGATTTCTTCAGGGGCTGCCTTCTCAATCTGTGAGGCAATCGCCAAGCGGTTAAGATCCAGACAAAAGACAAAGAAATGACCGTTGTGACTGACATAGGCTTGTTTGCCTGAGAGCTCAGCAAGCTTGTCTTTCTTCAGTGGATCCTTTACGCCAATGATGGTATAAGCTTGAACAAAGCTTGAAGTCGCTGCTGCTTGCGCGCTGGAAACAATTCCCTGAATTTGTTCATCGCTCAGCGGCTTGTCTGAATAGGAACGAACAGAACGGTGATTTAATAAATGTTGTATGGTTTCATTCAATTCTGAATCATCCTCTTTCGCTTATTTCTCCTGCTTTTAAAGCGCTGCGCCTTTACCGCCATCAACGTTTACCGAAGTCCCCGTCACATAAGAGGCTGCATCTGATACTAGAAAAGCTATCACATTGGCCGCTTCCTGCGTCTTCCCGATACGTCCTAGCGGAATATCATGCTTGGGATCATTGGCGAATTGCTCCCACGTCAGATCAGGGGCATTCTTCTTCCACGACTGCTCAATTTGATCACTTCGGATCAAGCCGATGCAAACGGCATTTACTCGGATCCCGTCTGCCGCCAAATCCTTGCTCATTGCATTCGTCAGCGCAAGTCCCGCTGCACGGCTGACAGAAGTCGGCAAGGAGGATGCAGAAGGTGTTTTGGCGGCCGAAGTAGCTATATTGACGATGGCTCCCCCGCCCGCTGTCCGAAAATGCGGCAGTGCTGCCCGGGAGCATTGAATGGCGCCGAATAATTTCAGATCCAGATCCTGATTCCAAAGATTCGTAGACACCTGGTCAAATGGTTTGGCCGCTGCGGTTCCGGCATTGTTCACTAAAATATCCAAACGGCCAAAATGCTCCACCGTCTTCGCCACCGCTGCTTCACAATCTGCCTGTACACTGACGTCCGTTTGGATGAAGAAAGCTTCGGAACCGGTTTGCTCCGTTATGGATGCTGCCGCTTTCTGCAAATCATCCTCATTACGAGCGCAGATTGCGACCTGCGCCCCTTCTCTGGCTAAGGTAAGCGCAGTCTGAAATCCAATTCCCTTGCTTCCACCAGTAATTAACGCCACCTTGCCCTTCAAACCTAAATCCAACTTTACCAACTCCTTTCCCGTATAGTTCTACCTTACACTTTTTTGACAGCCAGACCAAATAGGATTTCTCTATAACAGCAAAAATCCACTGTTTGAACGGATCGATTGGTTTGGGGCTATGTTCTCCTGATTGCCTCAATCGATTTCGCTATTTCCCTCCAGCGTTCAGGGACTTCCTCAGCATTCGGAACATAGACGGAGGTCAGATTTCTGGACAGATGAGCGATCTCATTTTGAATCAGGATTTCTTTGATTTCGGACGGCTTCGTAGGAACAAGGCTGCCTGCCGCGCTCTCAAATGCTTGTAACGGCAGAAACATCCCCAAGCTCTTCTTGTAGGAGCAGCGGGCCGGGAAACGCGGAGAGCTTCCGGAGTCATACTTGGATAGGTATACGTTATCCGCATTCTCTAAGAGCAGCCGGAAGGCATCAAATTCGAGGATCGCAAAGCTTTCATCAGGCTCTCTTCGCGTATACATGGCAAGCATTTCCTGACAATAACGTAAGGTTGGCCAGAAGAATACATGCTGATCAATGTAAGCCCGGAACTGCTCCTGTGTTGTCTCGGGATCGAACATGCTTTCTGCAATTCGCAAATGCGAGTTCAAGATGATATTCATGCCAAGATGATCGATCTTTTTTCTGCTGGTCCGCCGGTTTCCCCTGGAAGCATGATCGATTCTACCAGCAGCGAACAAAGCATCGAAATGAGCGATAGCGTGTAAATTGTCCGATCTGGTGAAATGGAAGAGCGACTTTCTGTTCTCCGATTTCGTTATTTTCATGATGATCCCATCAAGCATGCAATTATCTCACCTGCTTACTTACGTCTTGTAAAACCCACTCCAGCGCCGGATCTATTCCTTTGTCAACGGAGGATAGCTGAATCGGAATCTCTACATCCGGCACAATTCCGTTCCCCTCAAGCAGAACCCCGTCCATGGTGTAGTACCGCTCATTGGATAGTGTAAAGGATTCGCCGTTTGGCAGCAAACGAGTCAATGCATCAGAGAAAAATCCGGCTGTCCGTTCCCCGGCGATCTTAACGTTCGGGAGCTGTCTCATGCTCTGAACGAAAGTCTCGGCTGCGCTTTCTGTTAATATACTCGTCAGCAGGATTATTGGCTGCTGCTTATAGCTGTCTCCCTGAGGCTCCATGTACTGTGTTTCCAGCTTCATCGCCCTGTCACCAAAACAGGCCTGCTTCTTGTATGCTGCTCTCTTCTGATCCGCGAACCGGTTCGCAAAGGCTAAGGCCACCGCATCCTGCCCTCCTTCATTAAATCGCACATCCAGCACAATCGCTGCAGCAGGGCTAAGTTTCAGCAATGCTTCATCTAATGAAGGAACCAGTTCCTTCAATGATTGCCCTGTGTTCTCATCACTTGCTATCGCAGCAAGGTTCATGTACCCCACTTCACGGCACCTGTGGTTTCGTCTTTCAGTTCACTGATCGGATGATGGAGTGATTACCATGTGGTATCTGCTGTTTTCAATTTCCCATTATGAATCGAGTTATCGAATGTCGGGGATTGCACAACCGTTGAATCCGTTATCTGATAACCCGTTACCTTTCCCTTATCGATATCCAAAAAAATAACCATAGCCTTCCATCTTCCATTGCCCGTCTGCTTCCGCTTCACTCTCTGCACAGCCGCTTACCAATGTGCCTGCCAGCTTCAAGGATAGGATCATATACATAAACGGCGTCTTCATTACAGTTGACATTCCCCAAACCTCCAGCTACCTGCGAACCCGTTTTTATTTGCAATCCTTTCTCATTGTATATAATGCGCCAGTAATTGGTATCCGTTTCTAGACCGGATTGACCCTGGACCATCGCTCTGGAACATTTGCTGCGAGCCGGACAAATGCTCCATCATCATAAAAAAGAAGAGCGCGACGCTGTCTATCAAGCAGCCGCTGCTCTTCTTATTAATTCCTATAAATTCTGCGTGCTGATGCTGCCGTCAGGCTCGAAAGTCAGCTTCTTCGAAGCCACCTTCTCAATAAAGAACCGGTCATGGCTGACGGTCACGACAGCTCCTGGAAAATGGATCAATGCCTGCTCCATAACCTGGATGCTGGTCAAATCAAGATGATTGGTCGGCTCGTCTAAAATAATAACAGCCGCTCCTGATAACAGGCATTTCGCCAGCGCTACCCGGGCTTGCTGTCCGCCCGACAAATTGCCGATTACTTTATACAGATCATTATCCGAAAATTGCAGCATGCTCAGGAACTTGTTCACTTTCTTCCGCGGGGCATCCTGCCCGAGCCCAAATATATTAACCGCATGACTGACGGTATCCTTAAGGTCAAGCTCCTCCCACATTTGGTTAAAGTGGGCGAAGCTCACTCCCTTCTCCCAGCGAACCTTGCCGGAATCAGGCTGTTCAAGGCCCGTAAGCATCTTGATCAAGGTGGATTTTCCGCTTCCATTGGGACCTACAATCGCGATCCGATCTTCCTTTTGAATATCGAAACTAACCTGCTTAACAATCTTCCGGTCGCCATACTGCTTGCTGATTCCATCGACCTGGCATAGATTATCCGGGAAGCGAAGGTTCTGATAGATGTCCGTGATGAGAACATTCACCGGATTCGGTGCCACACTCTTCTTCATATCCGCCAGCTTACGGGATAAACGATCCTTGGAGGACTTCCGCTGCGAACGATTATCGATCGCTTCCGCCTCCATAATCAGCAGCTCTTCCTCCCATTCAAACTGCCGGTCCAAAGCCTTCTTCCGGAATTTCTTCTTCTGTATGTAATCCGAATAATTGCCGTCATATTCTTGAAAATGGTAATTCTCGATTTCAATTGTCTTCGTCACAACACGATCAATAAACTGCCGGTCATGGGAAACGAGAATCATAGCGCCATTATAGCGATGCAGCCACTGTTCCAGCCAAACCATGCCCTCCATGTCCAAATAGTTTGTCGGCTCATCCAGCAGAACAACATCCGGAAGCTCAATTAGCATTTTGGCAAGCGCTGCACGGTTCCGCCAACCACCGGATAGCTCGTCAATCGGCTGATGTCGGGAATGATCATCAAAGCCAAGCTTTGTCAGTACCGTATCGATCTCAACCGGCACATTCCATCCGCCCTCAAGCTCCATCTGTTCGAAGAGCTCCGCCTGCCGCTCCAGCAGCGCGTTCATCTCAGAATCATCCGCCGCTTGGCCCAGCTTCTCTTCCACCGCCTTAAGCTCTCGTTCAATAACCCAAATATGCTCATAACACTGCTCCAGCTCCTGCTGAACGGACTTCGAGCCGCTTAATTCCGAGAATTGGGAGAAATAGCTCACTTTAACCTTAGGATCAACTTCAACTTTGCCTGATGAGGCTTCTTCTTTGCCAAGAATAAGCTTAAATACGGTTGATTTGCCGGCACCATTGCGCCCGATTAACCCGATCCGCTCCCCTTTGCCCAGTTTAAAATAAATATCGCGAAAAATAAGAGTATCTTCATACTTCTTGGTCACATTCTCTAATCGAATTAAGCTCACTGCTATCTTTCACTCCTTTGTCTCTGTTGCTCCAATTTCTATATTATAAACAGACAAGCTGCGGATTGACATGGGTATGGATGAACTGTTCGTTCAGCTTCATTGCTGCCGTTTCTTGCCAAGCTCATAGGACTCCCCCATCTTTTCGGAAGCTGTCAATGAAATGCTGGGCACTTTTGGGCAGATAACGATCCTTCAGCCATAAGATCCCGATATCGGATTGGAAATCCGCGTCCTCAATATTCAGCATCTTCACGATCGTAGTCGGAAAAGATGACATAACCGACTTGGGAAACACCGTCGCTCCTATCCCCTCGGCAATGAGAGCCATGATTATGGCCACGCTGGAGCATTCGCATATAATGTTCGGCTCGTAGCCATGGCGCTTATACTCATTGACGACCTGCTCGTGCATTCGCGTTGTTTTATCTGTCTTCAGAGTAATAAAAGGAAACTGTGCAAGCTCTTCCATACTGATGGTCTGATTGCCTGAATACGGGCTCCATGCGCTTGGAATAACGGCGACGAAGGGATCGGATGGGAGCGGGAGAATCGAGTACTGCTCCGGATACGTTAACGCTTCAAACGGCAGCCGGGCCATGACCAGATCGATGGCGCGTTTCTCCAGCTGTTCGCCTAAATAAAAATGATCCCCTTCGAGGATTTTGAATGTAACTTCGGGGAACCTTTTCCGGTACCGTTCGATACGCTGTGGTAAGAGCGAAATACAGGAGACGACAGAACCGATGGAGAGCACACCCCTTACACCCTCTTCTCTTTCTTTAACTTCCTTGATCGTTTCACTGAATTGCAGCAGTAAAAGTTCAGCCTTCTGCTTCAGGAGCTCGCCGGCGTCGGTCAGCTTCAACCGTTTGCCTGTCCGGTCAAACAGCAATACGCCAAGCTCCTCCTCCATAAGCTTAAGCTGCCGGCTTAGCGGCGGCTGCTCCATATTGAGCAGCTTAGCGGCGCGCGTAACCTGCCCTTCCTGGGCAATGGTTAAGAAATATTTTAGCTGACGCATATCCATCCTGCTCACCTCATTATCGGATACCTTTGCTATATACCTAAAAGGTATGTTGATTAAATAAAATAGATATTTTAAATATATTCGATAACGTGTTAGCATTCAATTAACAATTACAAATCGTTGTGGGGAGATGTTCAATGTGGGTCATTCGTTAACGATTGAACGAACACTGAAGAAGAAGAGCAAACCGCCTGAGAATCAGCTTGGCTTTGGTATTCATTATACAGATCATATGTTTATTATGGATTATACCGTAGAGAATGGCTGGCATCAGCCTCGCATCATCCCCTATCAGCCTATTTCTCTGGACCCTGCAGCTAAAGTATTCCATTATGGCCAAACGATCTTCGAAGGCCTCAAGGCTTATCGGACAGCTGACGAGCGTGTCCTCTTATTCAGACCGGACCAGAACTTCAAACGGATGAACCGTTCCAATGCACGTCTGAGCATCCCGCAAATTGATGAGGAATTCGCGATTGAAGCACTTCGCCAATTGATTCAAGTGGATCAGGATTGGATCCCCACCTCAGCTGGAACTTCACTATATATCCGTCCGTTCGTGATTTCAACAGAGGCCTACCTCGGAGTAGCCCCATCCAAAAGTTATCAATTCATCATCATTATGTCACCGGTTGGCCCTTACTACGCGGAAGGTGTGAATCCGGTAAAGATTTTCGTTGAATCCGAATATGTCCGCGCTGTCAACGGCGGAATCGGTGAAGCGAAGACAGGTGGCAACTATGCGGCAAGCTTGAAAGCCCAAGAAGGCGCTAATGAAAAAGGATACTCTCAAGTGCTCTGGCTCGATGGCGTTCACCGCAAGTATATTGAGGAAGTCGGCAGCATGAACGTATTCTTCAAGATCAACGGAGAGGTTCATACACCAGCGCTTAACGGGAGTATCTTGGACGGGATCACACGTAAATCCATCATTCAAATGCTGAAGCATTGGAATATTCCTGTTGTTGAACGGACGATCTCCATCGAGGAGCTCTATGACTACCATGCCAAAGGGCAGCTTGAGGAAGCGTTCGGCACGGGGACGGCAGCTGTAATCTCTCCGATCGGTGAGCTCAACTGGCGTGAGAATAAGATTCTTCTGAATCAAGGTCAGACAGGTGAACTCTCCGCTAAACTTTATGATACCTTAACCGGCATTCAAAATGGATTGATGGCGGATCCTTTCGGCTGGATGGTTGAAGGAACCGTGTTGTCTAAGCAGATTTAATGCACAATCCAGAGTCGGTCATCGAAGCTCCAAACTAAGCAGAGCAAACCATAAGCCTCATAGAAATAAGGAACCTCTACCCCCAACTGGAGTGCAGTGGCGGTAGAGGTTTTTTTATCTATTCAATGGCTTCTTTGTTAATCTGAAGCCCGCATGCCGGCTGCCTAAACTGGATTTCATACAGTTAAGCGGGTGATATTGGCTCCGCAGTGCAGCTATACTGTATTTCATACCCTTATATTGTTCACAGTAGGCTCAGATAAGCTCAATCTGCAACAATTTAATTGGAAATATCCAGTATAGCATTCAGCTTGAGCTGAGAAACCGCCAAATAACTGCAGTTGTCCAGTATAGGCAATACGTCGTCCTTGATTTGACAGACTTCAAACCCTTTAGCCTCGTTAAGAGTTAAAATGAAGAGAAGGATTCCCGTTAACCATACTCTCCAAGCATTGTCCTTTTGAGAATTTTCGGATGCATGCGGTCCAGAACTGCTGTGCCGATCCATTATCCTTCAGCCAGCTGACGCTCCACTTCCCTTTGAAACGAGTGAACATGTCCACTGCTGCTCGCTGTCCGACTCCCAGCCTTTGATATTTGCGCATAATGAAAAATTCAGCAATCGAGAAGCTAACCGTATCTGCTTCCGGATCTGGCAGCTGCCTGAGCATAACAAAGCCTGCCAGCTTGCCGGATACTTGAATGAAATAGGCGAATCGCCCCTGTTCAGTCCAATAATGGTCCAAATATCGATAGCCGTATGTGCCGTCATCATGGACGTCCCCCGCTTCATCGGCCTCAAAGGCACTTGTTTCGTACTGATAAAGCTCCAGCAAATTGCGCAGGATGGATTTGTGCTCGTAACGTACAGGTACAATTTCAAGTTCATTCAGATTCAATTCGTATCCCTACCCTTGCATGAAAATTAAGATTATATCTTCTGAATAGAAACGGAGGCGCTTGGCAGCCTGACTCCGTTCAGCTGCATGCCGCGCCGTCTACCTCAAGAATCGTTCCTTTACTTAAATGGTTATCTCCGCGTGCTCTCTTATGGCTGAGGTGCAGCTTCATGCATAATTTGGCATTCTTCACGATATATTCGACTCCTCTGCGCCTTACTCCCCCTTGGGTCCATAGAAATATGAAGCGAGACTTGTGTTACAATGCGACCGGCTCTCGGAGCCATAGCTAAGCTTCAAGACACCGAAATGCAAAACAGCCGTTCCAGGATTTTACCCAGAACAGCTGTTCTTTGAGACATTCTAAGGGCTAGAGTCGATATAACCCCGGTCTCCGGTCATAAAATGGAGCCACGACTCCGGCTACCCGATTTTGCTGCAGCTGAGCGAATTCAATGGAGCCGATAACCACTCCATCATGATTGGTCTCCCCAATTTGAATGAAGCCTTCCGGATTAAAGGGAAAATCACACGGGGTAAACAGACCTGCTTGACAATACCCGTGATCAATCTGGGGACGTCTCTCAGTAAGCGAACCGACGATGCCGCTTAAGATTACGAACAGCTGATTCTCGATCGCTCTAGCCTGGCAGCAATGGCGTACGCGATGATAGCCGTATGCTGTATCCGTATAAGACGGACACAGAATCAGTTCTGCTCCGTTAACGGCGGCTGACCTTGCAAGCTCGGGAAATTCGATGTCATAACAGGTCAAGATCGCCATCTTGCCCCAGTCGGTTTCAAACACATCCAGCCGGTCCCCTTCAATTAACGACCAGCGGTTTCTTTCCTCCGGCGTCAGATGCAGCTTATTCTGCGTCACCATCCGTCCGTCCGGAAAGAACAGGAAAGCCTTGTTGACGAACCCCTCATTCTCTCTGCAGATATGTGTTCCAGCAAGTATCATTAGATTCAATTCCCTGCTGAAGCGCTCAAAGAAATCGATATAAGCTCCTGTGATATGGTCCAAATATATGCAGGCATCCTCGTGTGACATGGTTGGCTTCAGACTTAATAAATGAGCCGTCATATATTCCGGGAATACGATTAAGTCAACCCCCTGCTCCACCGCCTGCCTAGCCTTGAACGTAATTCCCGTCCAAAACTGTTCCTCCGAATCAATGTCCGCCAGTCCGTATTGAACGGCAGCAGCATTCAGAATATTCATAGGTAGCCCCTCTTCTACGAACGAATTTGCAAAGAGTAAATATCCGTCCGTCGATCCCGGAACGTTAGTACATCCGTAGACTTGCGGTGGCGCTGCAGAATCTCCATATCAACCTCCGTCATGATAACCGTTTCCGTATTTTCACTGCATTCTCCTGCGATACCATCTCGTGGGAAAGAGAAATCAGCAGGCGTGTATACCCCTGACTGCGCATATTGAATATCCACATTATCCACGTGAGTCAAGTTGCCGACCGTCCCTGATGTTACGGTAAATACTTGGTTCTCAATGGCTCTGGCCTGCGCGCAGTATTTCACTCTCAGGAATGTCTGACGGTCCTCCGCGCAAAACGGTACGAAGATGATCTGAGCGCCTTCCTCCGCGACTATACGGGATATCTCCGGATATTCAATATCACTGCTTAATTGAATCGATATTTTCCCGCAATCGGTGTCGAATACCTCCAGCTTGGAGCCGCCGTTAATGCCCCACCACTTCCGTTCATTAGGCGAAATGTGAAGCTTATACTGCTGCTCGATGGTACCGTCCCGGCGGAAGAGATGCCCGACGTTGTAAATTCGGTTATTTTGCTCCACGAAGTGGGAACCCCCGATAATGTTCACATTGTATTTGACGGCGAGCTCCGTGAACAGCTCAACATACTCCGTTGTATATTCGGTCAGCTTACGGATAGCTAAGCTTGGCGAGCGTTCCTCAAGGAAGGACAGCAGCTGCATTGTAACATTCTCCGGGAAAACGGCGAAATCCGACTTGTAATCGGCTGAAACATCCACATAATGCTCGCATTGAATGGCGAATTCCTCGAAGGAATCAATTTTCTTCATCATATACTGAATGACGCAGATCCGGACGGGAAAAGACAGCTTATAATGCGTTTTGCTGTTGCGCGGCTTGTATTCAATATTGTTCCATTCGAGCAGCGCTGCATAATTCATCGAATCTTTATCGTCGGACAAGTAGTTCGTAATAATCCGTTTCAGCGTAAAGCCGTTCATCATTTGGAAGGTGAGCACCGGATCATAGATATTCTGCTGCAGCACTTCTTCCGCATATTCTCTAGGCGTTAATGTATCGCTGTAATTGTGATAACCTGGGATACGTCCGCCAACGATAATACTTTTAAGATTCAGGCTCTCAGCTAAACGTTTGCGCGCTTCGTACAGCCTTCTGCCAATCTTCATCCTCCGATAATCCGGATGGACCATAACCTCCATGCCGTACAAGCTTTCACCGCGCGGATTATGGTTGCGGATGAAACCTCTGTCCGTTATTTCCGAATACGTATGCTGTTCCATATAATCATCGAAATTCACAATCAAGCTGGAGCAGGAGCCGATGATATCCCCATCCAGCTCAACGCAGATCTGTCCTTCCGGGAAAATCCGGACATGGCTTTCCAATTGACTCTTCTTCCATGGGTCCATATTAGGAAAACAAATAAATTGAAGCGCGATGATTTTATCAAAATCCGCGGGTTCAATGTTTCGAATAATCATTTTCTTCTCAAATTGCGCTACTTGTTCGGTTGTCATAGGGACCCCTCATTTACGATTCGATTTTAGGATAAGCATAAGATAGGACCAACCAATCCATAGTTGTGGACTGAAAATGGTTTATTAAATTTTACACCAAAAAAAACAGACCTAATCATTTAGGCCTGTTCCAGTTTAAATTGATGCGTTTATTCCCTTGTTTGAAATCGTATTCAGTAATGATTCGCTCAAACACCATATTTCCTTGAACAAACCCTTGCAAGAAGAAGGTAAGCTCCGAGCCTCTTAATGTTCGCCTTCTTGATTATCAGACTCCTCCGTATGCCATGGATGCGAGTCATGCTGTTGATTCGTTTGATCTGGTTTGCTTGCAGTTGTGATGTTGTGCTGGTCCCACAACAACCACCATATCACGATAGGTTGGAAAATTTCCATAGAGGAGATGCTTCTGGACCATCAAGCCGTTGAATGTCCTGCAGTTGCTGGATGTGAAACCCAGATGACACTTCAAGATGAATAGACATTACATCGTTTGCCCGCAATCGACCGGAATGATTTGGCCTGTCATCGAATCCTGCTCCAGTGCGGAGCAGATCGCTTCAGCAATATCTTCTGGAGTCGAGATTCGCTGCAGAAGCAAATTGGTGCTTAACCGCTCCATCTGTTCCTCTCTTCCTGCCCACCATCTTGTCGCAACTGCGCCTGGAGCCACGCTGCAAACTCTAATATCCGGCGCCAGTGCACGTGCCAAAGATTTGGTTAACCCGTGCACCGCGGCTTTGGATACCGCATAAGGCAAGGAAGAGCCGGAGCCGGATAACCCGGCAATGCTGCCGACATTGACGATTGCACCTTGATTATTGTTCTTCATGTAAGGCGCAGCGGCCCGTGCACAAAAGAACATTCCCTTGACATTGACCGCATACAGCTCGTCCCAGATATCCTCCGTCGCGGCTTCCAAATCCGGAAGCGGAATGTGACGGGTAATACTCGCATTATTGACGAGCACATCGACTGATCCAAAATGTTCAACTATAACTGCAACCATATCTCTAACTTCCTGATCTTGGGCCACATCCGCTTGGACGGCGATTGCACGGCCGCCTTTCTCCGTGATCAGCCGGACCGTCTCTTCCGCTTCCACTTTGGAACGTGAATAGTTCACCGCCACTGCTGCTCCGCGTTCTGCCAGCTCCATACAAGCTGCTCTGCCAATACCTGTCCCTCCGCCGGTTACAAGAGCTATTTTGTTCATTAACCGCATTGCATCTCACTCCCCACCCTTGTTCATTTGAATAAATCTATTTTATATCCTTACATCAATTCTGTATAATTGAAGATATCGAATGAATTATTCAATATTATTGAACTTCATGAGGAGATGCGGGTATGGATTTAAAAACATTAAAAACCTTTCAGCTGATCGTTGCGCATGGCAGCTTCAACCGCGCCGCCGAAGCATTGAATTATGCGCAGTCAACCGTTACCATGCAGATTCAAAGACTGGAATCCGATCTTGGCGTACAGCTGCTTGAACGTGATAAGAAGAAGGTTCAGCTAACTGAAGCAGGGCGATTATTTCATGAACAAAGCCTGCAAATTGTGAATGATCTTGAGCACTTGCAAACTCGGCTATCGGATCATCAGCTCGGTGAAGCCGGCCATATCCGGCTGGGTGCAACTGAACCGTCAGCCAGTCACCGGCTGCCTGCCATAATAGCCAGTTTCTTAGCCCAATTCCCACGTATCCATATTTCTGTGGACATAGCCAGCACAGCCGTACTCAGCGAACGCCTTCTTCAGGGCGTGCTGGATTTGGCATTAAGTTCCGCCCCTGATCTGGGAGCTTCGATATTCTTTGAACCTTTGTACAAGGAAGATTTTGTCTTGATTATGTCTGAAGAACATCCGCTAGCTCAGCAGCCGGTTATCGAACTAAAGGATATTCAAGAGCATCGGCTGTTGATTACCGCAGCAGACTGCCCATACCGCAGGAAGCTGGAATTTATTCTCCAGGAGTCAGGCCGGACAACGCTTGACACCATGGTGATCAGCAGTATGACCGCGCTTCGATATTACGCTGCAGCAGGCATGGGAATTGCATTAGTGCCACGGATCAGCCTGAATCCGATTCCCGCTGGAACCCTCATGCGGCCGTTACCTCAGCAGTATGATCTTGGAATGGTCTGCGGGATCCAGTACAAAGCTTCGGAACACCCGTTAAAGCTTGCAAGCGCCAAGCTTGTTCAATTTCTTAAGGAGCAGCTGACAGACCGGGCATTACGGTGAAATCTCCTTCTAAAGCTTCAGCATCCTGGCCGTTGAACATTTCTTATATAAGGCCCGGTTAGGCTTGTTCCTCCAAATTCTCTTCAATAATATTGGATTCCCGGTAGCTCACCTGAATTTGTAATTTGCTCAGCTGTTTACGGGAAATCTTACCATGCTCGAACAATGTCTGCAGCTCGTTGCGCTCCGCCTGTATACATCCCATCTGGAGCTCTTTCTTCTTCTCCTCATAGTCCTCGTCCAAAGCCGCCGAGATTTGCTTTCGAAGCTCAACTATGATGCCACGGTAATGGGCAATAACCGGGTAAACGGCGGATTCGTATTCCTTCCCTTTGTATTTGGACAGATCCGCTATTGCAGCTTCAGCTGTCTGAATCCTTAGATTTCGCAGGGAGATCTTCTCTTCCATTGTTATACGCTCCCCTTTGCTTTGTGTGCCCGGGAATAAAGCCGTCATTAATTTGTTTATCAAGCTGGATAACATCATCGTCAGCATTCGGAACCGATTCGTAAGAACAAGCTCCACTCTGCGCAGGATCGCCTGTAATCTGCGGGCATCCTCCCGGCTGACTTTTCCTTCCTTCACTAATTGTTGAAGATAGGCCAGTTGTACAGCAATCGCATGTCTGTGCAAAATAATTTCCATTCCCCGTGTCTTGGCGGCATGATCCAAGTTCGTTCGTTTTCGATCCATTTTCAGTTCAGCAATCCGTCTTTCGTAATAGGAAATAACGGATGCAACAGCCAGTTCATCATAATCGTTCTTGACTTGCCTTACCGACGCTATCGCAACCTCCATTGCTTTAATCTGCGCTTCATTCTCCGAATCCTGGTCCGATTCCTCTGACTGCTGACCTTTCTTATCGGTTAACAGCGGCAAAGCGACGCTCGCCACAATTAATGAGACAAGAATAACGCCCGCCGCAAGAAAAATGATCAGGCTTCTCTCCGGGAAAACGTCTCCGTTATCCAGAAACAGCGGAATGGAGAAAGCACCTGCAAGCGTTAAAGCTCCTCGAACACCGGAGACCGACAGCAATACGATGGACCGGAAGGAAACTTTCTCCCGATTATCCCTGCGGCTAAAATTAACACGGCTTACCAAGTACAGCCAGACGAAACGAATGACAATCATCAGTACATATAGGATCAGAACATAACCTACAGCTTTAACATTGTTATAGGAGGTATCTTTAAATATCGACTCCATAACTTCGGGGATTTGAAGCCCCAGCAGGATAAATACAAGGCCATTGAGCACAAACAAAATAACGGACCATGTATTCTCTGAAACGACCCTCAGCTCGGTGATTTCCGTTCGGGCATGATCCTTCTCCATGGCATGGACTATTCCGCCGGCCACTGCTGCCAATATACCGGATAAACCCAGATCCTCTGCCAGAATATACAGCAGGAATGGAGTCAAGATCAGAATCAGCATATGTACCGTTACATCTTCCATCCCGAACCGCCGCAGCAGCATCCGGAACCAGATCAGCAGGACCGCCAGCAATACGCCGAACAAGAGCCCCCCGACCGCGATAACAATAAAGCTGACGGATGCCTGCCAGACGGAGAAGACGCCCGTCACGACTGCCGCAACCGCAAATTTAAACGCAACCAGTCCAGAAGCGTCGTTCATCAGCGCTTCCCCTTCTAGCAGCCTATGAATGGCTCTGGGCAAATGCACCCTGGCCGACATCGATGACACCGCGACAGCATCCGTCGGGGAGAGAATAGCCGCTAATCCGAATGCAGCTGCGATCGGTATGCTTGGGATCAACGCATGAATGGTATAACCGCCGATTATGACCGTTATGAATACAAGCCCGATGGCCAGCAGCAGAATCGACGCGCGTAAGCTCCATAATTCATCACGCGGCGTCAGCTTCCCGTCATTGAATAGAATCGGGGCAATGAATAAGACGAAGAACAGCTCCGGATTAAGCGGGAGATGAATATCTACGAAGATCACGATCAGGATGCCGAGTGTAATTTGAATAAGCGGTACCGGCACGAATGGAATAAACCGATTGATGACATGCGAGATGCCGATTAAAGATAATAACGCCAAGAGATCAAGAAAGATTTCCATTCATGGGCATTCCTTTCGATTGTCAGATGAGTTTAAAATGTTTTGTTCACACGGACTCCGCTCGTACGACCTCAATCCAATTCACTCGATGCTGCTGCATCTCAATGATTTCAAACTCATAGCCCTGCTCCTGAATACGGTCATGCTCGTGCAGATCATATTTGCGGGATAACAGCCAGCCGCCGATTGTATAGATCCCTTCTTCTTCAAGCTCGGTCTTCAATATCCGGTTCACATCCTTCAGCAGCAGCTTGGCACTCAGCTTGTAATGACCCTCACTTATCTTATCCACTTTCGGAAGATGATTCCCTTCAGCAAGATCCCGCTCGCTTCCGACGATTGTTCGAATGATGTCCTTAATCGTAACAAGTCCCGATGTGCCGCCGAATTCATCGAGCAGAATGGCCAATTGAATATGCTCCTTCTGCATCATCAGCATAATATCCTGGGCAGACATGGTATCGAGCACCTGCAGAACAGGCCTGATATAAGGCTTTATTGATTGCTGAAGATCCTTGCCCTGGTGTATATAATCCGTTAATACTTCTTTGATCCTGACAAGTCCGACAACATGATCCTTGTCACCGCCTTCCGTAACCGGATACAGGTCAAAGGATTTATCCTTTGTAAGCGTGATAAACTGTTCAATCGTGCTCTCCTGCGAGATGAAAGCAACATTCCGCCTAGGCAACATGATGCCTTTGACGATCACATCATCCATTTCAAAAATATTCATCACGTATCGGAATTCCGATGGATTGATAATCCCGCTCTTATAGCCTTCGGAGAGAATTAGCCGCAGCTCCGCCTCTGTTGTGCCTGAATCATGCATGGATTTGCCTTGTATTCCGAACATCCGGGTAACAAACCGGGCAGAGCGGTTCAATATCCAACTGAACGGATAGGTGATTTTGAAGAATAGGATGAGCGGCCGCGCAAGCATCATCGCCAGCGGTTCAGCTACCTCGATTGCAATGATCTTCGGAACAAGCTCTCCAATTACCACTTCCAAGAAAGTAAGCAATAAGAATGCAATAAGGAACGATAATACCGTCTCTAAGCTCTCCGCTATCGGAATCAAATTGAACAGCGGCTGCAGCAGATGCTCGATTGTGGATTCACCGAGCCATCCTAATGCCAGATTGGTCAATGTATTGCCTAATTGACAGGCAGAGAGATACTCATCGAGCCGCGTCATTATGCCTTTGACCGCCGCTGCCTTCTTATTCCCTTCGCTTGTCAGCTGCTCAATTCGGCTCATTCGCGAGCGAATGACCGCATATTCGGCAGCTACGAAAAATGCAGTGCAGGCCACGAAGAATAAGACCAGAACTATTTCCATCGCACAGCCTCCTCCACGGACTTCATTCGTCATTTCACAAGTTTCTCCATAAATACTGGATGGTTATGTATGCTTTTTATTTAAACGAAGGAGCCAATTCCCAATCGCCGTTTGTTTACAACCAGCACATAATCCTTTACATTGGGAGTTGGAGATGGAGAATATATAGAGAGTAGGAATATTATGATTACCAAGCAATTATCCCCTTTAGTAAAAGCTTTGGATTTGGCCCCGCATCCGGAGGGCGGCTGGTACAAGGAGCTGTGGAAAGCCTCATTCGAAATTCCAAAGGATGTTCTGGGCGGCCGATACTCCGGTTCCCGTTACGCGGCGACATCGATTTATTTTCTGCTTCATCCGGAAGAAGTTTCAGAGTGGCACACCGTTTTGTCCGATGAATTATGGTTATTTCATTCCGGTACCCCTCTCAAAATCAGCTTAGGCGGGACCGGCGAGTATCCGGAGACGACGCAAGAGATCATTCTTGGACTCGATATTGAGAATGGACAGCAAGCTCAAGTTCTAGTGCCGGCTAACGTATGGCAGAAGACAACTCCGCTTGGCGACGAGCCTACCCTGGTATCCTGTGTTGTTGCCCCTGGCTTCGATTATGATGATTTCAAGCTGTTGAATAAATAATCATGCTGACTGCGTTCATACTGATTAACAAGCTTGCCTTGGACCGGACAAGCTTGTTTGTGGCAGGTTCCGATCTATTTTTAAGGTGTCGAATCTTAAAAGCTCAGAATCCTCTTGACTAATTGTCCGATTGTAAGTACACTCTGAACTAACATCAAACACGGATCATGCCTATGATGAGCATCCAACTCGGAGGCGTTATCGTCAATATTAATCGGTTAGGCCGATTATTCCTAAGTTAACCGGAACCGCCCGTTATCGCGGAACCAAGGTGGAGAACACTGCGCTGTCCGTGTCTCTCAAATTGGGTGGCACCGCGAGCAAACGCTCCTCGTCCCAATCGGATGAGGGCGTTTTTTGTCTGTTTAAAGGGTTATACGGGATAGCTAAGGCAGAGCCGCGCAAAAACTTAAGCCTATGCTTTCGAAGCAGTTTTTGCTTGATCAAGCCTCATTCTTCGGCTGGTCAGGCAGAGCCGCGCAAAAACTTTTAGGAGGCCATAACCATGACAGACCGACGTTATAATTTTAATCCTGGACCTGCCGCACTTCCCCTTCCCGTTCTTGTTCAAGCACAAGAGGAATTGGTGGAGCACCGCAAGCTAGGCATGTCCCTGATGGAAATGTCCCATCGGAGCCGTTATGTCGAGGAGCTTAACGCGGAAACTCAGCAGCTGCTTCTTCGCAGTTTAGGCTTGAATAAGGGTTACCACGTGCTCTTCATGGGAGGTGGAGCCAGCAGTCAATTTGCTCTGATTCCTCTCAATTTCTTACTTACTAAGTCAGCTGCAGCTTATGCATTGACCGGCAGCTTCGCCGAGAAGGCATATAGTGAGGCGTGCTTCATAGGAAATGCACAAATCGCTGCGAGCTCCAAGGATCAGCAGTGGCGCAGTATCCCCAGCATTCGTGATTATCAGCTGGATCCCGCGCTAGCTTACCTGCATCTCACCACGAACAACACCATTGAAGGCTCAAGAATTAATGAACTGCCGGATACGAAAGGGATTCCGTTAATTGCCGATATGACAAGCGATCTGCTTGGCAGGCAGCTGCCGCTGCAAACCTTCGCTATGATCTATGCGGGGGCACAGAAAAACTTGGGGCCAGCAGGAGTGACAGCGGTCATTCTCCGCGAGGACATGCTGAAGCATGCTTCTAAGCAAATTCCGCTTATTTTCCGGTACGAGACCTTTGTAAACAATCAATCCTTATTCAATACGCCTCCTGTTCATGCGATTTATATGATGAATTTGGTCTTGAAATGGGCAGTCCAGCAAGGAGGCGTAAGTACGCTGGAGAAACAGAATGCGAAGAAAGCACAGCTTGTCTATCAAGTCATCGACGGCAGCGAAGGTTTCTATCAAGGAATTGTTGATGAAGCGGACCGCTCCCTCATGAATATAACTTGGAGAATGGCGAGCGAGGAGTTAGAGCAGCGCTTTATTGCTGAATCCGAGCAGCATGGATTCGAAGGCTTAGCCGGACATCGGAGCATCGGCGGGCTTCGGGCGTCGGCTTATAATGCCGTACCTGTCGAGGCATGCGAGGCTCTAGCTGCATTTATGAAGGAGTTTAGGCGGAGAAACCAATAATATGTTACCCTTTTTGCCTCTGATTCTGCTACAATGAAAGTTACGATTAATGTTAACGGAGGCTATTGTGGACTATATTATTTTGGATATTGAATTTAATGGACGTAAATTTGCAAGTGATTTACCAATGGAAGTCATCGAGATCGGTGCGGTAAGGTTGAATGAATCCCTTCAATTCGTGGATGAGTTCTCTTCCCTGATCAAGCCCGTTTACTTCTCCAAATTAAATGGATTCATCAAGAAAAAAACAGGTATCCCCCAGGAATCCATTGATATAGCCGAGGGTTTCCCGAAGGTGATTGCCGAATTTATCACTTGGTTGAAAGCGAGCGGGGAATACCTGCTCATCACATGGGGAGGCGAGGATCTAAAGCGGATTATCTTTGATACCCGCATGCATAAGCTCGATGACTCCGTCTGGATGGCCGCTCATTATTTTGACCTGTTAAAAGGCTTTATCCGCTTCCGAAATGTGACCAATGACGTTAGTGTTGAAGCGGCATTAGCGGATCTCGGCATTGAAGATGACAGCTCTGCGCACCGTGCGCTGGAGGATGCACGAATGACTGGCGAGATTTTCAAAGCGATTTTCGGGCATTTAGATTTTGAACGCATCCAGCAGTTTAAGGATGTGTACTCGAATGCCAAGGAGCGCAAAATGGTTAAGAATGCGATTCGCACCATTTCTGCACAGAAGGTTGTGCCGCAGTGGCAGATGCTGCTGGACCATTTTCTCGCCCAGAAAGTATCCCTTGATGACCCTCGTAAGCTGGCTGAGCTGGAATCCTATTTCGAATCCGAAATGCGAAAAGAGCAGCGGACTGCCGCTAAGCGGACAGCGATTGAATAAAGGCTCCTTATCGTTATTCCTTTAGAATGGTTGGATATCCAACCATTCTTTGCTGTGCTCTGATGGACTGAGGAACGGACAAGCGAGAAAGGCTGCTGTGACCAAGCAGCCTTTCTCCTTCATTCTTGCTCTCACTTCTGCCTTGGATGATCAATGATCCCTGACATTAATCGATCATTATCCTCCACTGCCTGCTTTTCACTCGTATCCGAGACATCAGAATTGCCATAACTCTCAGCCGACGCCCATGCATCGGCATCATCGAATCTTCCCGCATGCTTCTGCCGGTTAGCGCCGGCTCCTGCCGGCGGCGGTGTCATGACCTCTTCTTCAATGGGCCGGCCTTCCGCCGCTCCTTGATGCTCAGCCTCCTCTTCCGAGGCATGCTCCATGCATAATGCTGTATATGGAATAGCCTTCAGCCGTTCAAGTGGAATCTCCTTATGGCAGACTTTGCAGACTCCATAATCGCCGCTCTCCATCTTCTCCAAAGCAGAATCAACCTGTTCCAGCTTCTCTTCCATCAGCTGATCGACCGCCATGTCACGGTTTCTCTCGAACGTCTCCGTCCCCAGATCCCCCGGATGGTTATCATAGGAAGAGAGCTCTCCGCTGGAATCCTTCAGAGAACCCCCATCCTCTGCATCCGCATCAAAATGAGCAGTCAGATCCTTTTTTTCCATTTCCAATTCATGTTGAAGCTCTTGAAGCTGTCTATGTGTAATATGATTCATCGATGACGCCTCCTTTTGTATTCAAGAGCTATTAACCGATATCAGCCTCGAATGACGCAGGAGTCGTACAAAGCTTAGATTTGCCCGCTAGCCTTCCATAGGCTCGAAATCGTCCCCAGATGGATAGCTTCATGTAGAAAGGCAAAGTTGTACACCTCTCCCGCGGTTACAAATCGAAACGGTCCAACCTCAAGCGGCGACTTCAGTTCAGCTTCTAAAGCAGCCTCGGACACTTCTGAAATTCGGTTTAATTGTTCAGCCAACGCTTGAATCAACCCATCTGTAGTTGGAGGGATTTCCGTCCAATCGGTTGGCTTCGTACCGGAATTAAACAGCCTTGAATACGAAGCCGGAATCAGCGACTCGGGTTCAAAACATTGCTTGGAATAGGCATCCATCCAGTAGATGATATGCCCGACATTCCAGCGAATCGTGTTATTGAAGCCATTGGCTTGGACATCGAACAGCTCCTTTGGAATCGCCTGGATCTGCCCGATAACTAGCTGACGAAGAACTGAACCTGTGTGAATAATGGTTTGTGACATCATTGAACGCCTCCTAAAAGTTTTTGCGCGGCTCTGCCTAGACGTACCGTACATCGGTATGTCTGAGCATAAACTCACTTCGTAAGCATAAGCTTTGTTTTTGCGCGGCTCTGCCTAGACGTACCGTACATCGGTATGACTGAGCATAAACTCACTTCGTAAGAAGCATGAGCATCTGAATCGACATCTGAAAATAAAAAACACACTCAGCCGCTGGCCGAGTGTGTGTGGTATGCAATTCCATTGTCTATCGATAAATCCCGATTAGAACGCTGCAGCCAGCTGTTTGGTTTGTGCCAGGCCGGCTTCTACGATATCCTTCGCACGATCCGGGGCTTGATTATGCCCCTCAATGATAACTTCCTCTGCTTGGATGCCCCATAGTCCGATTGCTGCTTTCACGAACCGAAGCGCAGCTTCAATATCGGCCATCGGTCCTGCAGAATAAACCCCGCCGCGTGCGTGGAGAAGAACGACTTTCTTGCCTGTTACCAGACCGACCGGGCCTTGCTCCGTGTATTTGAACGTTTTGCCGGCTTGAGATAAATAGGAGATATAAGTGGTCAATTGTGCCGGAACTGTGAAGTTCCACAGCGGGAATGCGAATACAACCTTGTCTGCCGCAAGAAATTGATCCAGGTAGCCATTGACGAGTTCAGCCGCGCTTGCTTCTTCAGCGCTAAGCTCATACCCTTGGTTTAATTTATATAGAGCGGTCAATGTTTGATTGTCGTAGTAAGGCAGCTCGACATTGAACAGATCCAGTTCAGTAATTTCATCGTTTGGATTGGATTCCACATACGATTTAACGAATGTATCATACATTTTGACGCTTATTGCTTGATCTGCGGGACGATCATTTGCCTTAATAAATAAAACGTTAGCCATTGAATTGACCTCCTGGGATAGTAGCATTTTGATTAACTGCAGCTATAAAAAGCACAGTTGATGACAAAAAAATTTGCAGTCACCGGTTAACTGCAACTTTCTTAAGCTCATTATATGTCAGTCACTTTATTTTTTCAAGTGACTGTATTAAATTCTGCTGATTATATTTTCTCTGCGGAAAACCCGACCTGCTCTCTTACATCATCAATCGTAAATTGTCTGAGATACTCCAACGTTTTCTGCTCAACATCCATCAATATGTTCCCGATTGCATCATCCAGCTTCTGATGCTGCCCGGCACATGCGTCCGTGCTGTCCGCTTCAGATGGACAATCGCTCTGAACAGCGATATAGATATCCGCCAGTGTGATCTGGCATGCAGACTTACCCAGCAGATAACCGCCATCACGTCCCTCTTTGGACTCAACCAGCCCGGCTTGCGCCAAGTTCTGAAGTACGCGGCGTATAAATGTAGCATGGGAGTGAACCTGAGCAGCAAGAGCAGCACTGGTTAATACGCCAGAACTTTGCGTCAGCCATACTAATGCGCGAATGGCGATTTCAAAACGAGGCGGTCCAATCGGTACAACGCGATTCGCCATTTCAACACCCTCTATCTGTATATTCTTTCACTTAGCATAACATAAAATCAGGTGCTTTGATTCCGCCGGCGCTTCTGAATTTCATGCATACCCAATATAACGGTGATCCATTCATAGCTATCGACATGAGGAGAATGATTGCGCAAACAATACGCGGATGCCGAAAACCAGCTGTTCACTTTCTCGAATTCGGCTGCCAGCTGTTCGCCGCCGTCTCTGATTTCGTATTCACGGGAGAAGGCCGGCGATGTAATTTTATACACACCTCTGCCATAGGCATCATATTCATATCTTTTGCTCAGTAAAGACAAGCGTGATCGAAGCAGTCCTGTCTCAACGCCTGCTGTACCCGTTACATGCCATTTATTCGAGAAGAAGGTAAAGCTGCCGCCATACAGCTGATTACCCTTTTGGTCGTAGACATCAAGCGCGGACCCGAAGGAGCTTCGGAGGTCAACCTCGCCTACTCTTTCATTATTCTCATTTAGGATCTCCGTTTGCCCGGCGTTGAAGAAATTATCTCTGAAATACAGTTCCATCATTAATACCGCCTCCTCTGATAGTAGGTACGGACAGAATAAGGAAATGCTGCACGCTTTCCTATTTATTGTAATGACGCTGCACCCAAGGGCATGATAAAATTTGGGCAGCCGTTACAAGGCGGATCAGTTATACGTTGAGGGGGATCTGCTTATGCAGAAGGTGTTTTTTATTTCCGATCATCATTTTGGTCATAAGGCCATTATTGATTTTGAGTCGAGGCCTTTTGAAGACGCTGATGCGATGAATGCTTCGATGATCGAGAGTTGGAATTCCGTGGTTGGAAAGAATGATAAAGTATTTCACCTGGGGGACTTCTCGTTCTTAAACCGTGAGAAAACAGCGCATATCGTCGCTCAGCTGAACGGTTATAAGCATCTTATCTTGGGCAATCATGACCGAGGGCGCTCCAGAAGCTGGTGGCTTGATGTCGGCTTCGATGAAGTCAGTGAGCACCCGATCATCTATAAGGACTTCTTCTTCCTCACTCATGAGCCGATGTACATGAATAAGCACATGCCTTTCGTGAATGTACATGGTCATATTCATGGACAGAAGTATGAGGGGAAGAATTATTTTAACGTATGTGTAGAGCATTGGGACTATAAGCCCTTAACGTTCGAACAAATTCGGGACTCCGTTGTGGTCAGCGAAGAGCAATAAGGACTAGACATTCCTCTTAAACTGATCGAGGCATTCCTTGCAGATGCACGCTTTGCCCTTCTTCCGGTCATCCACCAGCTCGAAGATCGCTTGAGGGAAAATCTCGCGCGTGCACCAGCAGCCTTCGCTGGCGGTTAGATCACATTTGTTGGTTTGTGCACAAATCGGACAAGTCAAAGCTGTGAGCAGCGGATAATAGATCTCTGTCTCCAGCTTCGTCTCATCTTCATTCCAATGACCGTAAACCTCAATGGTTGGACTGACAAACGGATGTTCAGCAGACCTCAGATCCGATTGTATCTGGTGATGAACATCCGGAAGCTGATGATAGGGACCGATATGCTTGTAATAAGCATACTGAGCTGCATGATATTCCCGCTTCGTTAATGTCGATTGCTCCGGCTGAGGAGACGTTAGATCAACTCCTGCAAACAGAACTTGATCCTGCTCGTAGGCCACATAGTTAATCCCCGTCGTTGTCAGCCCCATCTCTCCAACTGCCGCCCACGTTTGTCGAATGGCTTCCATAACTTGATTACTCATGCTTTTATTCTTGTCCTGTGCCGCAGCTGTGCCGTACAACGTTAGAGTCAGGGGGTCATTTCTGAGTTCTAGTCTCATGATCTCACTCTCCTCTTTAGAGTATGTTTTGCTTGCGCTCTGGCAGGCCTCTATTCCCCAAGCAGAGGATGACTAATGTTCATGAGAATGCTATATGCACTACGATACAGCTGCTCCGCATGATCCCCACCCTGCTCGTAAAGTTTAATGTATGATGCCGCTTTCTGAAGATTGTCCTCCAAGGAAGGATAGAGGGAACGTTTGGGTGAGGATAAGCATTTATCCAGGAGCGCGTGAAGCTGTCCGATATCGGCCTGAATGGGCCGGTTAAGGACAGATCGGCGCGGATTGCGCCGGAACTCTCTCTCACGTTGATGCTGCAAATCCTGATCATGCTGAATCAGCCTCTTTTGAAGTCCATCCATATAGGGCCGCATTAGATCCCCCTCATCCTGCGCATAGAAGCGGAAGCTAAACCGGCCCGTTGCGATCAGATGCTTCTCATTAAGGAGAAACAGCTCATGGAGCGGCATTTCGCAGGGAGGGAACAGCAGCTCCCCCCATTTATCTTGATGCTGCAAAAATCGTGTAAGCACAACAATAGAGCGGCTTACATCGAAATAGAGAATCGAATTCACCTTCACCGCAGTTGTTTGAAAATATCGCCGGTACAGTTCCGGGTCCGGCTGCTCGGAAGTGATAAATGTTTCCCAAGAGATGTTTGCCTCATTAGGCGGAACAGCGATACTCAGCTCACAATGATTAAATGAAATGTTCCTCTCCTTCTGAATCGTCAGGAAGTCCTGATCAAGCAGGAACAGCGACTTGAAGCCATTGACTTTGTAGCTCCTCAGACGAAGCTCGACGTTTTTCCGGAACGCAGCATCACCGCGGAGATTCACCAAATAGTCAACCGTCCACTGCTCCCCGTTTGGGAACGATATTAGAAAGTCAGGGACAAAGGAGAGCTCCTTCTTGAACAAGTACCCCTCCTGAACGGAATAATAGCCTTGATCCGCTTCCATTAATGCTTCAAAGATCAGTGCCTTGGCAGCGGTTTGTTTCCTCGCTTTCTCGTAATCCTGTTCGCGTCCTGCCGTATATTTGGCGTAGTTGCGTTCACCTGCGCAAGCCTCCGCATTATAGTGCCTGAAGATGGCCTTATCATGAAAAAGCACCATTACAACACGCTCCTTGCAGCATCCGCAAGCAAAAGCGCCTTTTTCCCTGGAATACATCCGGTATTTTTCTTCAAACCAAGACTTGATAGCTTCAGGGGAAAACCCTCTTCGCGCCAGCTCATTGCGCTCTCTTTGAAGGTTAATCGTTTCATTATGCAAATATGCCTCTTCCATGATCTCCATCCTCCTTACCTTGCTAACTTTACCCTATTTTTGAGAGAATATAGTTTCAAAGATTAATCCGGTTCGAAAGTGACAAAACTGTCACTTAGCTCCCTGCTGCTTCGATGGATAGGAACACCATATCCGCTTATAGTAAGGTACAAGAACAGGAGGGAACACGAAAATGCAAACCGTTATACGAACGAAGAATCTATCCAAAAACTATGGGAAAACGCAGGTGCTTCGCGATGTTGATTTAACGATTACAGGTAGCGAATTCACAGCCATTATGGGGCCCTCAGGCTCAGGAAAATCCACTTTGATGAATGTGCTGTCAACGATTGATCTGTTCACCGGCGGTGAAGTATGGCTGAATGATCAGTCCTTGCTGGATCTCAATAAGAAAGCACTTCGCCAATTCCGTCAGGAGCATATGGGTTTTATTTTCCAAGACTACAATCTGCTTGATACCTTAACCGTCAAAGAGAACATTCTGCTTCCGCTCTCCTTGCGCAAATTCTCGTCTGAAGCAATGGAAAAGCGATTATTGCCGATTGTTCAAGCTCTCCATATTACGGAGATCCTCGGGAAATATCCGAATGAAATCTCCGGCGGGCAGAAACAGCGGGCTGCTTCTGCCCGCGCCATTGTTACGAACCCAGCGATCGTATTCGCAGATGAGCCGACCGGCGCTTTGGATTCCAGATCAGCAACACAGCTGCTGGAGCAGCTCGTCAGTCTCAATACTAATTTTCAGACGACAATCTTGATGGTCACTCATGATATCTATGCAGCCAGCTACTGCAAACGGGTGATTTTTCTTCGAGATGGAGGAATCGTCAATGAGCTGTACGCCGGAGAACAGAACCAGAAGCAGTTCTATGAAAGAATCTTAGACACCCAGAGTGTACTAGGGGGCAAGCAGCGATGAGCTTGCTCGATCTGACCAAAAGAAATGTCCAGCGTAATTTCCGTTTGTATACGATTTACCTGTTCTCCATGATTATTGGTGTCATTATCCAATTCACCTTCTCGTCCCTGATGTACAACGAAGATATATTGGATTCGCTGCAGAATCGCACAAACTTCCGAAATGGCGTCATTATTGCTTCCGTTGTGGTGTTTATGTTCATCATTTTCTTCATTCTGTATGCCGATACATTCTTTATGAGGCAGCGAAAGAAAGAATTCGGAATGTATTTGCTGTTTGGTCTCAGCGAGAGACAAATTACGTTGATGGTCTTCTATGAAACCTTATTTATCGGTGCGATTTCATTAATAGTCGGCATTCTGCTCGGTGGATTGCTGTCCAAGCTATTCGGCATGCTGCTGATGAACTTGATGGAATATGATCATGTGATCTCGCTGTCGTTCCCCATTCAAGCCATTGGCTCAACAGCGGCACTATTCTTTCTGCTCGCGGTCATAATCAGTGCACAGAGCTACTTTATGGTTCGCCGGGTACAGCTCATCGAATTGTTTCATGCCAAAGAGAAGATGGAGAAGCCGGTCCGTTCCTCCCAGCTCCTTGCTCTGCTGTCCATTCTGCTGCTCGGGGTTGCTTTCTTCCTAATCGGAAGCGGCAAAGGCTCTGTCTATTGGCAGGATTATTCGTTGGCGAGCTTAATTAGCGTAACGGTCGGAATTATAGGCGGAACCTTCTTATTCTTTCGTCAGTTTGCAGGCTGGATTCTCCAATTCATGAGCCGCCGGAGAAACTACCACGAGGGCAATACGGTATTATGGACATCATCCCTGCGCTTTCAGATTCGCGGCAACACGTTGAATTTGACTTTCATTACCTTATTCAGCACGCTCATTATACTATTGGTCTGCTTTGTTTCGATTAACTATAAGGTTCAATTCGAAGCCGTAGGGCGTAATTTACCGAATGATATTGCCTTCCAATCCTTGGACTCCAAGACGAATGGAACAATCGATAACCTGATCAAAACTTCGGGGCATGCAACTCGCTATCATCGCAGTCAAGAGTTTCTGGAAGCTGTTCCTGTTACGGATATGGCACTTGCCTTCGAGAATCCCGAGTATTACTTGCCTCATGTCCTGCTGGTATCGGAGCATGATTATAATTCGCTCATTACTTTACGAGGAGACGGTCAAACCGTAGATTTGCAAAATAATGAGGCTGTATCGTTGGCGCAAGGGAGTGATTTCCCCCTGGCTCTTAAACCGGGCAATCAGCCCATTTTCCAGGTGAAACTGGAAACCGTTCACGATTTCACTCTTGTGGAGAAGAAGGATTTCGCCCTGCTCGGCTGGGCTACAGACCCCGTACAATCGATGATTATCAAGCCGGCTGTGCTTATTATCTCTGATGAAGCTTACTCCAGCCTGCGCAAAGATACTGCAGTCAGAATGTATGAAATATATCAAATTGATGATGCCAAGAATGCAGGAGCCTTGTCCAAAGAAGTTCACGGGCTTGTAAGTGCGGTATCCGGCGCCTACTACTCCTCATTCGCGGATGTGTACGCCATCCAAATTGAGAGCTCTTCGCTCCTGTTATTCGCAAGTTCTTTTCTCGCTCTCATTGCTCTATTCGCTATGGCTAGCGTCATATACTTTAAGCAATTGCGGGAAGCCACAGATGAGCAGCAGCAGTATGCCATACTGCGAAAAATCGGTGTCGATCACGTCCAGATGAAAAGCGTCATTCGCAAACAGCTGCTGTTCGTCTTCGCCCCGCCGCTCGTGCTCGGGATTCTCAACAGCTGGTTTATTATCAAAACCTACATTTTGGATTCGGTACAGGATTTTCCAAATTTAACAAGCATGGTATGGGCCATCATGCTGCTATACTTCCTCATCTACTTGTTGTTCTATGTATCTTCTACGAATCTCTACTACAAAATCGTCAATCAGCACCGTTAATGATCACGCAAATGCGCTATGATTCATCTGAGAATCATTGCGTTTTTGCGTTTTGCCGAACCGTTTGCTGATAGGGATCATGATTCTTCGGGAAATGGATGACCATCTCTGTGAAATTTCCGAGCTCCGAGACACATATGATATAATGCCCGAGCTTATAAGACAGCTCTTGAGCAAGGAAGAGCCCCATCCCCGTGGATTTGATCAATTGGCGACCGTTTGTACCCGTGAAACCCCGATTAAAAATGCGCGGAAGATCCTTGCTGTCGATACCGATTCCATTATCCCGAATGAGGAGAAGCTTCTCTTCCACTGTTATTTTTGTAGAAATGGAGATTTCCCCTTGATCGGCGGTGTACTTCAAGCTGTTGGTTACTAACTGATTGATGATGAATTGCAGCCATTTGGAATCGCTTTGCACGATTGTAGACTCCAACTGCAGAGCGATGCGGATTTTGCGGGAAATAAAATTTTTCGAATGCGTCTTGATCACTTCTTTAACTAAAGGAGCCAAGTCACAGTTTATGATCTCATAATCTTGATTGAAGCTGTCCAGCCTGGCATAATACAGGGCTTGGTCCACGTACTGCTCGATTCGTGAAAGCTCTTCCTCAAGACTCTTAGGATCGACTTCCGTCTGCTGCATCAATCGCATCACTGCAATAGGCGTCTTAATCTCATGAAACCAGGACACGATAAAATTATAATGCTCCTTCTGCCTCGATTGAACTTCATTCAGCTCACGGATATGCTCTTTTCTCATCCTCTCCATTGTCAGGTGGTAGGATTCGGACAGCAGCGATAAATGCTCCGTATCATCATCATGCATATGCTCAGAAGCATGAACATTCTTCAAATATCGATGCACGAAGAAGCCGCATAGCAGCAATAGAATCAGTGCGGAAGCGTAAAGAAATGTATCCCAATGCCAGCTCATCCGGGGGTCTATGAAGAAGATGCCCATCACAAGAAGAAATGACCCTATATATACAAAGAGATACGGCTTCTCATATTTAATAAACCGCCAGAATCTCATTCCACGATGTACCCCATTCCCTTGCGTGTCGCGATGAAGTCTTCCAGGCCAAGCAGTGCAATTTTGCGTCTTAACCGATTGACGTTGACGGTCAATGTATTATCATCGATAAACTGTTCATCATTCCAGAGCACCTGCATCAATTCATCCCTGGAGACGATTTTCCCAACATTGCGCATCATGAACTGGAGAATGATAAATTCATTTCGTGACAAATCCGTCGATTGCTCCTTGAACTGGATGGATGAGTTCGATAAGTTTAGAATCAGTTCCCGGTGTGCGGTCTGCAAACTCTCATCCTGATAAGCATGATTTCGGCGCAGCAGCGCGCTTACTTTCGCGACAAGCACGCCCAAATCGAAAGGCTTCTGAACAAAATCATCGCCGCCCATGTTAATGGCCATGATAACATCCATATTTTGATTTCTCGATGACAGGAAGATGATCGGCACCTTCGATATGGCTCTGATTTGTTGACACCAATAGAAACCGTCAAATACCGGCAAATTAACATCGAGAAGCACCAGATGAGGCCTGACCTGGTTAAATTCTTCTATTACTTGTTCGAATGCTGTGACCTCATGAACCGCGTATTTCCACTTTCGCAGCGTGTCCGCTACGATCGCTCTGATTTTGTCATCATCTTCAACAATCATGATATGAAACAAGCGAAATCCTCCATTCGGCGGTAACCAAAGTCTATCACCCATTATAACATTTGGGTGGATCATCAGGTTATATCTCCGGAAAATGACAAACAAGCCGTCAACGCGGCCTGTTTGTGAAAATCCTATTCCATGCAATAAACCGTATGATTCGACTAGCTCCCGCACTACGCAATAATCTCTTCTGTTTGTTCCGTCTTAGGCTTTGTCATATCACGCTGAGCATGAATGAGGTTATAGTAGATGCCTTTCTTCTCCAGAAGTTCCGTATGTGTACCGACCTCGGCCACTTCCCCCTTCTCTAATACGAGAAGCCGGTCAGCATGGCGCAGTGTAGATAACCGGTGGGCAATGGCAATTGTCGTGCGGTTCTTGGTCACCCGCTGAAGCGCTTCTTGAATCGCCGTCTCGGTGTCGATATCCAGTGAAGCCGTTGCTTCATCCAGAATAAGAATACGCGGGTTATTCAGAACGGCTCTGGCAATTGCAAGCCGCTGCCGCTCACCGCCGGATAAGTTATTGCCGTTCTCATCGAGCATGGTATCGTAACCATCCGGGAAGTTAATGATGAAGTTGTGTGCATTGGCGATCCGGGCCGCCTGGATAATCTCCTCATGCGTAGCATCCGGTTTGGAATACTGGATATTCTCCATAATCGTCCCGGTGAAGAGGAAGGTTTCCTGCAGCACGACACCGATTTGGGAGCGCAAATCCTCTTGTTTGATCGAGCGGATATCAACACCATCAATTTGAATCTCTCCGTCTGTCACATCGTAGAAGCGGGACACCAAGTTAATTAACGTTGATTTACCGGATCCCGAATGGCCAACAAGTCCGATCATCTCACCCTGCTTCACTTCGAAGTTAAGCTGTTTCAGAACAGGCTCATAGGTTTTGTAACCGAATATAACATCCCGAAAGGCAATTTCGCCTTGAATCGGGTGCTTCTCGCTAGCCTCAGAATCCAAGACCTCCGGCTGTTCGTCAATGACTGAGAACACACGGTCAATGGAGATCACCGCATTCGCAACCCACCTGGGCATGAACATCAACCATGCGATTGGACCGAAGATCATCGAAGCGTAAGCACTGAACTGAATGAGTTCGCCGATGTTCATCTGCTTATTCAGAATCATGCCGCAGCCAATCATAAGCACAAGATACTGTCCCATTTCAATGAGATAATTTGTGATTGGCGATAAGATACTGAAGAGCTTCTCACTTTGAATCGTCGCAGCCGCAAATTCACTGTTATAGGTCCGGAAGCGTTTGATTTCGCGCTCCTCTTTACCGAAAGCCTTCACGACCCGAATGCCGCTGAGCACATCATGCAGGAAGGAATTGGCTTTATCGTTCACCCGCCACTGTTTATGGAACAGCTTCCATAAGACAGTCTTCCAAATATAACGATGCAGGTAAGCCACAATCGGTGCAGGGATCAGAACAACGACTGCCAGCCGCCAATCTGCATGAAACAACAGATAACTGGCAGAAATCAGCATGAGTAGCTGGAAGATAGCCGTCGTGCATAACTCCTGAATCAGATGTCTAATCCGATCCGTATCGGAAGTAATGCGGTTCATGATATCTCCTGCCCGTTGAGAGGTAAGAAAGCCCAGTGACAGCTGCTGCGTCTTGTCAAACACCATTTTTCGAAGATCAGCAGCAATACCAGAGCTTACGCTTGCCATAATACGGCCTCGAAATATGACAAGCAGTTCACCTACGACAAGCACGAGAAGCATACCGGCAATGGCCCAATAAAACATGTTCCGGTCTGCGCTCTGACCATCCGGCGGCTGTAAGGAAGAATTCACTAATAATTTCTGGAAAAATGGCCCTGTCAGCGAAATGCCTGAAGAAGCAAACAATACGACCAGCCCTAAAGCAAGCTTCTTCCAGTGAGCCTGAGAAACGACGAATAGTCTTTTGAATGCAGCAGCCTTACTCATGCATTTTGGGCATACCCGAGTCCCGTGAACGAGCGGCCCTCCGCATTTCACACAAACGGCATCATCTTCGTTGTTAAATATTCGAATTTGCCGTTTAGCAGCCATATCGTTCAGAATCTGTGCAATGAAGCCGTATCTTGCTGCATGCTGCATGGTGACTCTCACAATTATCCGTTTGGTATGATTTACTTCAGCTTCCAGTACCGCATTACCGATTAAAGGAACGATTTTATAGGAATTGGCTTCAGCGATAGGCCGGCTTTCCAGAACCGAACCATTCTCTACATAAGCCCATTTATCTTGACCAATGACAAGAAAACCCTGCATTCTTCCTCCGGATAATGATAGATCAGCTGGTACACAATAGGCAATTGACTCTCCGACAGCTTGCTGAGCTGCGATTAAATCTTGCTCGGCAAGCTTGAAATTCAGATTCATTTAAACCTTCATCCCCTTTATTCAAGCCCTGTGCAGGCTACATGCACATTTCAACCATCCGGTATTCCTTCTCGCTGATCCTGTTGATGTCGGCGATTACAAAACGGTTCCCATCTACATCGGTGATCAATAACCGGCTTGCCGAGATCAGCTTCGTATTCCCTCCTCCGCCGCGAACCGTGAAGCGGCACAGACCGGCAGTCGTCTCTGCTTCCCAATACGCGTAGCCGAATTCTTCCTTCACATTCACAACCTTCGTGATCTCGGGAGCAAAATAGCGGATTTGCACCTGCTCTTCAAGCAGCTCAACAGTTTCCGCTGAGAAATCATCCAAAGAGCGGATCATCCCGATTTCCTTATTCTCAATTGTCCTAATCGATAAATAAATCCGTCTGTTCGTATGCGGGAAGGAGCAGTGCACATAAACGGATGGATGCTCTTCCCCATCGACTTCAACTGCAAGCATTTGCCCGGCTGTCTTCATAAACGTCGTATTCGATTGCGTTAAGTACCTAATATTAGCTGCATCAGCAAGATCAGATTCATGCTGCGGTGCCTCTGTCTCCTGGTTAAGAGAAGATATTAGTGCTGTCATGCCGGTATCACCTCATTCATTTTAAGAGCTTCATCATGCTTCTTCACTAAGCTGTGATAAGCGCCTTCTTGAGCCATCAGTTCTTCATGTGTGCCTCTCTCGACGACTTTCCCGTTATCCATGACTACCAAATAATCTGCATTTCGAAGTGTGGACAGCCGATGTGCAATCGCAATCGTTGTTCTTCCTTTTATTAATGAATCAAGTGCAGCTTGAATTTGCAGTTCCGTTTCGGTATCCAATGATGCCGTTGCCTCATCCAGGATCAGGATGCGCGGATTATGCAGGATCGCACGCGCGATCGACAGCCGCTGCTTCTCGCCGCCGGACAGGTTGTGACCGCCAGTGCCGACAATCGTGTCAAATCCATCCGGCAGCTTCTCGATGAAATCATGCGCATACGCGATCTTAGCCGCATAAATAATATCATCCAGACTGCATTCCGGATTCGCATAAGCTATATTCTCCGCTATGCTTCCGGAGAAAACATACACATCTTGAGAAACGATTCCGATGTTATTACGCAAGGATGCAGTTGTCAGCTCCTTGACATTAATGCCGTCAATACGAATTTCGCCTTCAGAGACGTCATACAGACGTGAAATAATATTCACAAGCGTCGATTTACCCGCACCGGAATGACCGACAACCCCAATCATCTGCCCTGGCTTGGCGTGAAGCGACACATCTTTGAGAATGGCTTTATTCGGCTCATAGCCGAAGACGATGTTGGACACCTGAATATCGCCTTTCATCTGGACAAGCTCGATCGCGTCGTGTTTCTCCGTAACGTCCGGCACGGAATCCTGAATTTCAAATATACGCTGTGCGGCAGCCATACAGTACGACCACCAGCCCACAATATTATTCATGAACTGAATCGGTCCATACAAAAGATGCATGTAGTTGACAAAAGTCAGCACCTTACCGAAAGAAATTTCGCCTCTCATAATCATCCATCCGCCAAAAGCCCAGATCAGAAGTCCCCCGGTTTGAGTCAAAATATTCAGCACCGGAAATACAGTACCGCTCATCTTCGTGAACGACTGTTCGGCAAAGGAAAAAGACGTGTTGGCATTATGGAACCGCTCAATTTCCTTTTGTTCTTTACCAAACGCCTTCACCACTCGCGTGCCTCGTATGGTGTCGCTGATGATCGCATTCATTTTGCTCACCGTCCGATGCCTTCTCCATGACAGCCGCCACAGCTTCGGAAACACTTTGCGAACAAGGATGATCACAATCGGCAGCGGAATAAAGCACAGCAAGGTCAGCTTCCAATCCATCACCAGCAGGATCGTTGTGATTCCAATAATATTCATGGCGTTAACTATGAAGTAGGACAAGCCGTCGACGAAGAAATATTGAAGCTCAGTCGCATCATTATTAACTCTTGTCATCAGCTGTCCTGTTTGCTTCCGCTGGAAGAAGCTGAGCGACAAACGCTGCATCGATGAGAATACGCTCGATTTCAGGTTGAAGGCAATGTTGGCCGACATCTTGGCATTAATGACACCGAACAATACACCGAATAGCAGAGACAGCGTCCGGAAACCGATTATCAATAGAATGATTAAACCTATCTTATGAGCAAAAGCGCCTTTGCCGCCCAGCCCTTGGTCAATCAGCACTGAACCCTGCAAATAGGGGATCACAAGACCGGTTCCTGAATTCAAGAGCATGAAAAGAATGATCAGAAACATCGACTTCTTGTACTGGCCTGCAAAAGATAGCAATCTGCCGAAAATGGCATGCTTCTTCATGCATTTGGGACATATCTGTCTGCCTTCCTCCGGATAGACCATGCCGCATTTGGGACAAGCTGCATGCCCGTGATCTTCATGCAGCAGATGATCATCAATTGCTTCTTGTTTCTTGAGCTTGGAGAATGCGGCAGCAAATTTCGATGCTCTGCCCATCTCCCCATTGGTAAAGGCTGCAACAACCCGTTCTTCTTCTTCCTTAATAACAACCATACCGGATGCAACAAGGTTGACTATGGAAACGGATTCAATTTTGTCGATCTCGATCGCTTCAATCGTCCAATGTGAAGCGGTTTCAATTGGCTTTGAACGGAGTTGGCCGTTCTTGCCAGGTACCGAATATCCTTTAAACAATTTCTCTTGCGAAGGCTCAGCTTGGCTTGCCACGATAAATAGCCGATCTTTGCTAAGAATCAAGAATGTATCGATAAATCCGCCATCCGTTGTCCGGTCGCAGACCATGGAGTATACAATCTCTTCTTCCGACACATGGTTCTGCTTCAGCAAAGTCTTGATCTCATTAGTAAGGATAATTATCATCTCTTTCGAAAATATTTGATCAAGAAAGCGATTTCAATTTATACAATTAGTACCCTCCATTAGGGGCAGATTTCATGCGATACCATCATAAGCGCATCCCAATCAATCTCCTTATTTTTAGTTTTACATGCAGATTCTACCATGAAGAACGTGTGTTCTCAAGCCTAAATTTTGAGGTGAATTATTCCTTTAATAATCAGTCTTCATCATTCAAGATTTGTTATCTTCATAGGCTATCATTAATAATACCTGCATCGTATGACCTCCTTCTAAATTTGTCAACAATTAACTTCATACACCGACCCTCAAATTTGAATTTATGTTAATTTTTACATAAAACCATTCAAACCAAGCCATTTATGATCACTGGATTCATTTTTCCGGATGCTGAGCGCTTGATAATATATCCGCTGCTTTGGTCTCCTTCCTTACCTATCAAAAGGATTCCTTCAACGAACAGGCCAATACGACTTATGGGCCCCGGGTCAAAAACAATGGAACTTTTTACACAAGTACTCCTTACTATATTGACGTAGTCCAGCCAATTATTACAGAAAGGCCTCGTTTCGCTTAAATGGCGAAACAAGGCCTTTCTGTTTGATGGCTATAGTTTGTCAGTCGACAATTAATCACATTAATAATTAATTAATCCAGTTTTTACGCCGTTTTCCGACATTCATCCGCATACTTAGAGCCAAACTAATTAACCTCATAAAATATATCAGTAAATAAAAAATCAGCTCTTCTGCCGCAGAAAAAGAGCTTGATCTTTCACGCTCTCTGCTAACTATTATGAATATATATCGGATCTGATATTTGGCTTCTTGCTGAATAAAAGCAAAGCTCGGAATCTCTCCCATTTAGAATCCGTCCAGCTTTCCTTTGCTGGATCGGCTCGTCTTCACCATTATTAGGAAACAATTTCATGAATGACCTTGATTATCGCTTCTTTCTCCTGCTCCAGAACTTGAGCCCGCTGTTCTTTGAAATAACCAAGTAGTGATTCCTTCACGTAATCCTCAAGCTCTCCGATAGCTTTGCCCCGTCCTTCATAATCAGGATGCGCATTCCAAAAATTGTCGACCCATTGGTTGAACAGCTCTGTAATTGTCGATGGCCGTTCTATGAATACACCTAATTCTTCGCCTGCTTGATTAAAGAAGATATACGTTGGAAGATGATTGCGGCCATCAGCATGCAGATAAAGCTCGGCTATATCCTGATTATCCGGATCGCGCGGGAGAATATGAAGCTTTAATTTATCCGTCCTGCTGGAAATCTTGCCGAATAAAGGAAGATTAGCCACAACATCTCCGCACCAGTCATGAGCAAGAACGAGCACCTCAACCGGTTCAGGCAGGCTGTCAAAACCAGCCAATTCCTGCTCGCTTAATTGATAAGCTTCAAAATTAGATTTCATGGCATCCTGGTTGACCAATGCTTCACCGATAAACTGGTCAAATGTCAGCGCCTCACGGAATGCCTGCTCCCGCCGTTCGTTTGTCAACCTTGTATCATTTGTATAATTAGAAATGCTCATGTGGCAGCCTCCTTTATATAAAACCTACTATTCTCATCGTTATTATCGTATTAATACTATATCGTTCCCTTTCCATTTGGTCTAATCAACTATTTCTATAACTAAATTAATAATTTCGATTGAACATTTTCTTACTTATATGCTCCAATTGTTTGAGAAGGATTAACTTGTGCAATCAGTCTTTATTGTGAGATAATTAAGTAATGTAATAAACTCACTTTAATTAAGCTTAATGAGCTCGCAAAACTTAAGCTTATGCTTTCGATGCGAGTTTTTGCTTCTTGGTACCGTAATTCGGTACCGCCGCAGAGCTCGCAAAAACTTAGGCTTATGCTTTCGATGTGAGTTTTTGCTTCTTGGTACCGTAATTCGGTACCGCCGCAGAGCTCGCAAAAACTTAAGCTTATGCTTTCGATGCGAGTTTTTGACTCCAGGTACCGTAATTCGGTACCGCCGCAGAGCTCGCAAAAACTTTTAGGAGGCTAAATAATGTCCAACCAAGCATCTACTCACTCTGTTGATTTGCTGTTTGCTCCATTCGAGACCGGAAAATGGTCCCTGAAGAATCGAATCGTGATGGCACCGATGACGCGGGGATTTTCTCCGGACGGTGTACCGGGACAGGATGTAGCGGATTATTATCGGCGCCGGGCGGAGAACGGTGTCGGCCTGATTGTTACGGAAGGAACGCTGATTAACCATCCCGCAGCAGCCGGAAGCCCGAATTGGCCGAATTTTCACGGGGAAGCCGCGCTGAATGGTTGGGCTAAGGTGGCTGACGCTGTACATGAGGCTGGAGGTAAGATTATACCTCAGCTGTGGCATGTCGGGATGGCGCGCAACATCGGTGATTTACCCAATCCCGAAGCACTTCCTGTAGGTCCGTCAGGACTTAGTCTGACCGGTGAGAAAGTCACGGAGCCTTTGTCAGTCGAGGAAATATCGAAGCTCGTTCAAGCTTTCGCACAGGCTGCTGCAGATGCCAAACGGATTGGATTTGACGGAATCGAGCTTCATGGTGCGCATGGTTATCTGATTGATCAGTTTTTCTGGAAAAAAACAAATCAGCGCACGGACCGTTATGGCGGTGATCTGGTCAATCGGACGCAGTTTGCAGTCGAGGTCATTGAAGCTTGCCGTGCGGCTGTAGGGCCTGATTTCCCAATCGTACTGCGCTTCTCGCAATGGAAGAGCTCGGAATTTTCAGCTAAATTAGCGGAAACGCCCGATGAACTCGCTCAATTCTTAGCTCCTCTAGTCAAGGCTGGTGTGGATATCTTCCACTGCTCCACCCGCCGTTTCTGGGAGCCTGAGTTTGAAGGGTCCTCGCTTAATCTTGCGGGATGGACCAAGAAATTAACCGGCAAACCAACCATTACGGTCGGTTCTGTCGGTCTCGACGCTGATTTTACGAGTTTTTTCCAAGGCAAAGGTGCCGATACAGCTAGTCTTGATGGACTGCTTGAAAGACTTGAAAAAGATGAGTTTGACTTAGTTGCGGTCGGCCGGGCTCTATTAAACGACTCTGCATGGCTGGATAAAATACGCAGCGGCAGACTTGAAGAGATCATCCCTTTCACTCCGGAATCGACCAAAACTTTACTTTAATCTTAATAAGCTTCAACCAATCACATAAAAAAGAGCTGTTCAACGGAGTCATAGACGACTCCGAGGAACAGCTCCTTTTATAAATACGCCTTTATTTGCGAAATGCTTGGTTATGAAAGGAAGTAATATGCTTGAACAGCGATTCACCGTCCGTGTGAAAAGCCGGCCCTCCGCCCTCCAGCTTCATATACATTGCCCGGTAAGGCTCGGGAACCCAGATATACGTATGAACGTAGTCGGTGACGGTAAACCCGCATTTTTCCCAGAAAAGGATCCGTTTGCGGTTTTCCGGGGTTTCTTCGGATTCAACTTCGACGATCATCCCCGACAAGCTATGCCCTCTCTTCGCTTCCGCCCATAGCTTAATCTCCTCAACCAGATCCTTGCCCAATCCTTGACCCCTGCAATCCTCACGAACCGCTAAGTAGTCGATGAGCAGCAGACTCTTGGACGGTCCTGTCCGTCCCGTTATGGCCATCGCAATAACGATTTCACCTTGGACGATGAGGTGAAGATAACTCATTTTGCGTTCAAACATGGCGGCTATGATGCTGTCTGGCTTTCGCCCGTGCGGGAAAGCTTCATGATACAGCCCGCGCGCCTTTGGCCACCACATTTCATCCAAAACGTCCATCGTGATCATTTGCGCCATCCCTCATTCACCTGCTTACACCCGCTTGCTTGGCATGTTATGGTTGCCCGTAATAAGCGCGAAGCGCCGGGATCAGACCAAGCGGGTTCTTCCGTAGATCCTTGGCACTGAAGAACACATCGCCGCTTACTTCGGGATGCTGTTTATTATAATCCAATTGATTGATAATTTCCTGCGCACTCTGCCAACCCGCTTCAGCGGTTCCCAGCTTATAAGGGGAATGACCGATATAGAGCTTCACATTCGTGCCGCCTACTACATTCGACCACCAATCGACCAACGTATCATACCGGGCAGCGGAGTTAGATAAACTCCAGTAGATTTGCGGAACAACATAATCAATCCAGCCTTGCGAAATCCACGTCCGTACATCCGCGTACATATTGTCATAGGCGGTAACGCTGGCTTTTGTGTCCGAACCGAGCTCATCCATCGACTTGTTGCGCCATACGCCAAACGGACTGATGCCATAGCTGACCTGAGGCTTGGATCTATGAATCGTTTCGCCAAGCTGTCTTACAAACTCATTAATATTATCGCGGCGCCAATCGGCCAGTAATGGAATTTGCTTGCTGTTGTACATTCGAAAGGTAACATCATCATTGAAAACACCGCTCGACGGGTAGAAATAATCATCTAAATGGACACCGTCAATATCATAATTGTCTACGACTTCCATAATGGTGTCGATAATATGCTGCCTGGCATCCGGAATACCCGGATTAATATACTGCATTTTATTCGCATTCACGATCCACTCGGGATGCTCCTTCACGACATGCGAAGGTGCAAGCTGATCTATCTTCTGATCCGTATTCGCCCGAAAAGGATTAAACCATGCATGGAAGGTCATACCTCGTCTATGCGTTTCTTCGATCATGAAAGCAAGAGGATCATAATCCGGTGCTTTGCCATTCGTACCAGTCAGATATTTGGACCAAGGAACAAGAGTTGACCTATATAGAGCGTCAGCAGAAGGACGAACCTGTACAAACACGGTGTTCAGCCCCATATTCTGAAGTTCGCCCAGCAGGTTCAGAAACTCCTCTTGCTGTTTGACCGAATTGCCGGCAGAAGCCGCTGATGGCCAATCGAGGTTGAATACTGTGGATACCCAAGCTGCTCTGAGTCCGCTTGTGCCGCTCCCTGTACCTGGTTCTTCGCCATTCCCCTCATTTGGATTACCGGTGAGTCCGCCGGTGAGAAGTGATATTGTATAAGCCTTCTGATTCCAAATAACTTGAAGTCCAAGCTGTTCACCGATAAACCGGAGCGGAACCATCACTCTGCCAAGCTTGGAATCTACAGATGCATCCAAGCCAACTTGATTCCCGTTCACAAGCGCATATTTCTTTCCAATCGTCATCTGAATCACCGCATCCGGCCAACTGATCGCAGCGGTCTTGGCAGACTGATCCCATGTAACATTAGCGCCGAGTCCCTCACTAATCACACGCAGCGGCACGAGCGTTATATTCAATTTGGGCAGTACATAGGGGGACACATCACTATTTATTGCCTGACCATCGAGAAAAATCCGGATGCTTTGCGTGATCGGGGCTTTCTGGGAACTTAGAGCCGCGGCAGGCTGGACAAGCGCCATTGAACAAATCCATACTAGTAGAAACAGGGTCATCCATTTGCTTGCTTTCATGTTGTAAAATCCTCCATCATCTTAGCGTCATAATGATTAGACGCTGGAAAATGAAATTAGTTACTGTTACTTAAGCATTAACTGTGCATTCAAATACGGATGCAGATATTATTTTAGACTTCGACACAAAGAACATCCCTATCGAACACGAGTCATTCACTCGTAAACTCGATTAGGGATGCTCTAATTTCAGAGCTTCTTGTATTCTCATAGCTTTGCCCCATGTAGCAGCTGGTGGCGCGTCCATTCGTTGCTGACGACCGGATCGCTGTCCATCGACAGCTGTTCATATAGCTTCGTACGAAGCTCGGTTACTACTCCCCGATGTGCAGGGTTGTTAATCTCATTGGTCAGCTCGCCTGAATCCGCACGAAGTTGATACAATTCATCCGTATCGGTTAAATTCCAAATATATTTCCAATCCGCCGTGCGAATCATCCGCTGTGTATACAGTCCGAATTGCTGCCCGTTATAGCTGGCAACAACCGACTCCCGCCACTGTGAATCCTCTGCAATTCCTGTAAGCAGAGGCACTAATGACCGGCCCTGCAGGCTTCCAGGATCAAATTCACTTAGCTCAAGCAGCTCTAACAGCGTTGGTGCAAAATCAAGCATGTTATAGACAAACTGATGACAGGCCTTCCCTGCTGATAGCTTGCCGGGCAGCCGGAACATAAGGGGCACACGAACGACATCGTCATAGAGAATATAATGCTTATCCATCATCCGATGGGATCCGCACATATCGCCATGATCTGCTGTGAAGATGACAATCGTGTCCTCTGCTGCACCCATCTGTTCAAGCGCCGTCAGCACTTTGCCGATCGCCTCATCGAGCTGGCTGATTATTCCGTAATATCTTGCAACGATAGGCGCCCAATCTTCCCAGGTAAACTGCTCAATCCCCCAGCTGACAAGCTGCTGCTTCTGAATGTAAGGTTTTCCTTCAAATGTCTCCCGGAAACCTTCCCACTCCTTAATAGAGGCCGGATCATACATCTCAGCGAAGCTGCCTGATGGACGACAAGGCAAATGAGGCTCCGAAAAGTGAAGGGCTGCATGCCATGGTCCGTTATCAGCTGCTTGCAGCCGTCCAATTGCTTCAATCGCCCGGTCTGCAAACCAGTGAGTCGCCGAATCCTCTACCGGAACAGGATTGGTCTCCCCGAAGAACCCGTTCGTGTATGACACATTTGGATAACGATCAGCCATGAAGGAACGGTATTCAGCTTCTCCCACATAAGCGTCATAACCGAATGCAGTCGGATCATGCAGCGGATTCACGCCCCATTTTCCAAGAAAAACGGAGCGGTACCCGTTCTGGGCAAGTGTCTTGGGCCAGGCATAATCCTCTGGCTGCAGCGCAGCAACCGGCAAGAATGCATGATAGTTCCATAATGCGCCAAAAGTCTCCGCCCTTCTCCCATTCAAGAGCGATTGCCTTGCGGGACTGCACACAGGAATATGAGAATAGGCATGATGAAAAATCGTACTTTGCCCAGCAAGTAGATCCAAATTCGGAGTCTGAACGGGATATCGTCCACTGGAGCCCACACAGTCGTAACGCAGCTGATCAGCCGTAATTAACAGCACATTCGGTGCAGCTTTACTCAAAGCCATCTTGCCCCTTTCGTACAGCTAACCTTAACCTGTCGAACGATATTGGCTGGGAGAGCAGCCGACATGCCGCAGAAATAACCGATTAAAGAACGATTGATCCTCGTAGCCGACCATGGTCGCCACAACGATAACCTTCTCATCCGTTTCAATCAGCAGATGTTTGGCCCGTTCCATCCGGATTTCATGCAAAGCCTCGAATACACTGCGGTTATACTCTTCCCTCATCAGCCGATTGAGCTGACGCATACTGGAGTTAAAGAGATCCGAAAGTACCTGAAGCGTTATTTTTTTATCAAAATTACGTTCCAAATATCCATATATCCTTCTTGCCGTCATTTCACGATCCAGCTGCCTCGGAGAAGGAGCCGAACGATGATGCTGCATCAGCGTGTAATACCGCGACAGCAGTACAAGGAGCTCAATCATCTGCAGCCGGATCAGCGTCGTATGTCCGAGTCCTCTCGTGCCAAGCTCGCGAATCATACTCTCCAGCAGAGTCAGTACCGAAGCGGCTTCCTGCCCATGCAAATTAAGCCTATGGTTGAACCTCACATCAGTCTTCAGAAAAGGATGCACGTAAAAGTAATCCATCGAGCTTGTAATTTCGAGTTCCTTGAGCAGCGCATCGGGAATGAAGGATGGCATAAACAAGCAGTTGATGATCTCAATCTGCTCTCCTTCCTCCACGAAATAAGCATGTGTTTCCCCCGGGTTGATAATGAATACGTCGCCGGCTTGAACCTCATAGCTTGAGCCTTGGAAGATATGAACGCCTTTTCCCCGTACAACATAAACAAGTTCAACAAACTCATGGCCATGTTCATCGATTGAACCCTGCACCGTACGTGTGATCCAGAATGGAAACTCAACCTTCATATATCCGTTGCTGCTCAAAAAATCCTTCATCTCTGCTTCACCCTCTGTCAAAAGACTACCATGCGTAGGTTCGTAATTTGATTGGTGCGAACTCAAAATCGTTTATGAAAATTATATCACGGTTGTGCTCTTGCTGCGGACAGCATGATCAAATCGTTCACGCTGAGGATTCAGGCTCCATTCCTCCCAAGTCATACCGGCTGCATTCAAAATTTGCTCAATCCGTCTTCGAAATGGCAGACCTTTAACCGCGAGCTGGTGCATCATCGGATCCGGATTGCCGGACAGCTTGCCTGCCACCCACTCATCCAGCTGCTTCTCGAAGCGGTCTGCAAGGTCAGGCAGCAGATCAGCCAGATTATTCTTCTCTCCCGGATCGGCCGCCAAATCATAAAGCTCTCTTGGCTCGCGGGTGAAGGGTCCTGAATCATGCGTACGAATAAATTTATACCGTTCTGTTCGTATGCCTCTTGCAGCCTGCCAAGCACATTCGCTCAGAAATACATGGTCATGTGTCCCTTCTGTCTCCCTTGTAATCGCTTTCCATAAGCTTCGCCCATCCAGCCCCGCCGGATCATGCAGACGTGCCAGGTTAATGCCTTTCGGCTCTTCGATCCTTACCGAATCCAGCAAAGTGGGGAGCAGATCAACCTGCTGCACAAGACCCTTGACTCTGCGGCCGACAGGGATCCTGCCGGGCCAGCGCATAATTAGCGGAATATGAACGGTCGGTTCATATAATCCGCAATGATCCCAATAGATATCATGCTCGGTGAGGCTCTCTCCGTGATCGCCGAACAGAACAATCAGCGTATCCTCTTTGATGCCTAGCTTCTCCAAATGATTATCCAGTTCCTTCAAGCAATCGTCCAAATAGCGGATTTCCGCATCATACAGGGCATCATAATAATTACTGTCCGTAACCGGACCGACCAGATCGTAATGGTGATGCTTGAAGAAAGGATACGCTGTGTGATTATACGCCGGTTCCATGCTTTTGTTGCGCGAATCATAAGCGTCTTTGTCCGGACTATAAAATTCCGGGATATAGGATTCCGGCGGCAAATACGGCGTATGCGCATCCCAATAATGCAGAAATAAGAAAAAATCCTCATCCTTATGCTGCTCAATCCAAGGAAGCGCCATATCATTAACGGTACGTCCATCTATCCAGCGGTTGCCGCCGACGCTGTTCAGGTAATACGTATACCCTCTTGCGAACCATTCCTTCAGCTGGTATAAATTATCAACTGCTCCCGTCGTGAATCCAGCGCTGCGGAGCAGAGCAGGCAGCCACTCGACGGATTTGGGAAGATGCGTCAGTTCCGAGCCATGAGAGACAACGCCTGTCGTAAGTCCGACTTTACCCGTAAATACACCCGTATGTGCTACCTCCGTCGGAATATCCGCCGCGAATGCCTGCTCGAACAGAACTCCCTCTCTGGCAATCTGGTCCATATGCGGGCTTGTCGCTTTACCATATCCATAACTGCTCAGTCTGGACGCTCGCAGGGTGTCTAATGAAATCAGAATGATCTTCATATTACACGGTATCCTTCCATGAAACAGACTGCGTGTAAGGCGATGATTGATTCAGCCATTCCAGAACGATTTGACCGTTTTGTTCCAAGGTCGAAGTTGAGGTGCTCAAGGTAATGCTCGGAGATCCGGGTTCTTCAAAAGGATCGGATACCCCTGTAAAATGGTTGATTTCGCCAGCGCGCGCTTTGGCATACAGCCCTTTAACATCGCGCATCTCGCAAACATGCAGTGGACATTTGACATAGATCTCCACATACCTTGACAGCTGCTGCCTTGCATACTCCCTCATCTCGTTGTAGGGAGTGATTGCAGATACCAGCACATCAACTCCGTTGCGGGATAATAATTGCGATAGATAAGTAATTCGTTTCACATTCTCCAAACGGTCTTCTCTACTGAAGCTGAGTCCTTTGCAAATCGTGTGCCGCAGCTCATCACCGTCCAGCAGCTCGACTCGCCTGCCCTGTTCACGAAGCTTCTTCTCGATGTATTGCGCAGTTGTTGTCTTCCCGGCGCCGGAAAGTCCGGTAAACCATAAGACGGAACCTTGATAGCTGTTCATGCAGTCTTCCCCTCCGCTTTCTCCTATCTCATCCTTGTGTAGGGAGTGATACAGGCATGCCTCCAAGCTGATGGGAACGAATCGCTGCTTCTATGACCTCCTGCGCAGCAAGCGCGTCGGCCCCGGAGGCAGTGATCTCATCTTGCTTGGTCCCCGATTTAATCTCTGTAATAAATTGATTGATGCGCTGTTCAAACGTATCGTCAAAGCCTTTCATCCCGCCGAACAACGGGTTGCGAACAACGGTCAGCTCATCCGAATGATGCGGATAATAAGTCATGCTCTCGTATACATTGTCAATTACAATGCGCCCTTCATTGCCTGCAACCTCGCAGTATTCGATCGGATGGCGCATCGACATATCATAGCTTCCTGTCAGATGTCCAACTGCTCCTGAGGCGAACTCCATATTCACAGATACAGTAGACCAGGAATTACGGCCCGGCGCCTTGGTCATAAATGACTGGACCCGCCGCACATCGCCTGCAAAATACCGCATAACATCAATGGAATGAGGATGGAGCGCCCGCATATGGAGCCACTCCGTATCCTCTTGCGGATTTTGAATCGTCAGCCTCATATTAAGAAACAGCAGCGAGCCGAGTTTCCCCTGTGTCACCAGTTCTTTTGCCTTATAGGCAGCCGGAGTAAACCGGTGATTCAAGTTGCATGCAAGCCGAATCCCCTTTTCCCGGGCAAAATGGACCATCTCCCGCGCTTCCTCCACCCGATTGGAGATCGGCTTCTCCACAAATACATTTTTGCCTGCTCCAATTGCAATCATGGCCGGCTCGAAATGATGACTGCCTTTCTCCACGCCGGCTGTCGCGATGACGACAACATCAATCTGTTCTTTACTCAGCAGCTCTCTCAAATCCGTGTAATAAGGGACCTGATGTTCTTGTCCCGCTGCCTCTGCGCGTTCCGGCATCAGATCACATACAGCAGCAAGCATCGTATCGGGATGCCGCCGGTAAGCGTGACAGTGAATTTTGCCGATATGATTGACACCGACAACAGCCACTTTAATCATTGCTGGTGACCTCTTCTTTTTTCTTCTCTTTTGATTTAGCCTGCAGAGACCTCGCATTCCCGATCGAACCGATATGCAGCGAATCATAAGCTTCTTGGGAGGAAGTGAAGATCTTATTGCGGCCATGCCAGTTGACATTGGTGTAGATCGGATTTTGCCGGTTGACCTGCTCTTCACGTCTTGCGATATGTTCATTCATCCGGTTCTGCAGAAAGGCAACAACCTCCGGCTCCTGATCGGCAAGATTTATGTTCTCCTCCGGATCTTGAATGAGGTTATACAGCTCCACTTCCGGCTTGAAATGGAAGTCCGGCTCCAGCGCGCAAATGAGCTTCCATTCCGGCGTCCGCCAACCATGCTTGCGCATCCAGGTACATTCTGTAATGTAGAATTCACTGATCTGATTTGTCTTCTCACCATCAATCAGAGAGGTAAGACTGCGACCGTCGTAGGCAGCACCCGTCTTAATGTCCAAATATTCCAGTACCGTCGGCATAATATCAGAGATCAAGGATACATCCTTAACTCTGGTTCCGGCCGGGAGACGTCCCGGGAACTTCAGAATAAGCGGAACGACCAGCGTACAATCATAGAGCCCATGGTGGTCAAAATAACAGTCATGCTCATAGAGCGTTTCCCCGTGATCCGAGGTAATAACGATTAATGTCTCTTCCTCAAGCCCCATTGCTTCGAGCTTCGTGAATAAATTATGAATGCAGACATCCATATATGCAATGGCCCCGTCATATTGAGCCGTAACATATTCGTGATCGGTAACGCCTTCGGGAATCCAGGATTTCAAATAGTCCGCGAACGGCTTGAATTGATAAACCGGTTCCATCGAAGTCAGGCTCTCATCATACTCGTCTTTGCCATAGAACAGCCGTTCATACGGCGCCGGCGGCAAATAAGGAGAATGCGGATCCATATGACGGAGAAATAAGAAGAACGGTTTATCTTCTGCAGCGAGGCGCTCCAGCTCAGGAATCGCCACATGATTGAGCTTCTCAGCCTTCGGCGAGCGGCCGAGCTCCGCGTCAGGCTGCCATGATTCATAGTCCAGGTAAGTCTGGAAACCGCGGGATGACGGATTTCCTGTGAATCCAATGCAGGTCGTATTATAGCCGTTCTCCCCGAGAACCTCGGCTAAAGTCTGAACATGCCCGCCCAGCGGACCTTCATGGCGAAGAGCTACAACATCCGTACCGAACACATCCATTCCCGTAAGCATAGATGCATAAGCAGGCGTTGTCGGAATACTCGGGCTGAAGTGCTGCTCGAACAATACACCGTCTGAAGCTACTTTATCCAAAAAAGGCGTCGTTAAATGCTTATAACCATAAGCACTCATATGATCACGCCTCAAGCTATCAATTCCAAAAATAATGACATTCGGTTGTTTGGACATGGGAAACCCTCCTAAAAGTTTTTGCGGGGCTGTGCCTGTTAGATCGATAAGCGATCTAACAAGCAAAAACTCGCTTCGGAAGCATAATCTTTGTTTTTGCGAGGCTGTGCCTCAAAGCATGGAAACCGGCGCTTATCGGGCATTCAATTTCTTCAGGCAAGCGTTTAAATAGCCATAGGATTCCGCCGCAACGATGGATATCTGTTCAATCGTATGATCGGGCTGTGCGCCAATAACCTCCAGCACGACTGGACCGTCATAGCCTCCTTCGACCATCGCTTGGCAGTAGCCATAGAGATCAATATCACCCCGGCCGCATGCTTGCAGCTGTATCGTTCCAGGACCCTGTTCGCGTCCTTTGCAATCCCGGATGTGGATATGCTTGACTCGGCTAAGGACGGCGGGCAGAGCCTCCTCCGCATTTTCGCCTGCTCTATGAATGTGGCTTGGATCCATATCGATGCCAAAGGCGGGAGAGGATATGAGCTTCATAGCTTCCAGCGTTGTAGGCGTATTGTAAACGGAGCTGCCGACATGCGCTTTTACGCATAGCGTTACGCCATACGAGGCCGCTTTCTCAGAGAGCTTAGCTAGCTTCTCAATCGATGCCGTCAAATCTTCCTGAACTCCCGACTTTCCGCCAGGACCGACATTAATTACCGGAATGCCAATCTCAGCTGCCGCTTCGAAAGCGGCAAGCAGCCGTTCCTCGTCTAGTGAAGCAACCTCGACAGATAGAAAACGAAGCCCGTTTTCTGCTGCAATCGCCTTCAACTCGTCTTTTTGATCCCGCCAGCGGCTCAGATCGAGATGCTCGCACATCCCTTGAATAGCCGCGATTTCTACGCCATCATAACCGCATGCCGCAATGATTCTAGCCGCCTCGGCAAAGCTATACTGCTTGAACAACACAGAATTGACACCTAATTGAATCATGAATGAGTTCCTCCTAAAAGTTTTACGAAGCAGAAACTGCTTCGTAAGCATTTGCTAAGTTTATGCGTGGGTTTCCGCCTAATGGGAACGGCGACAATTTTATTTCATGAATAATGGATCCCCATGAAGAGCCGGCAGAGCATGCGGCCTCACAAGCTCACCGCCGCGCTCATAGGATTCGATAACAGCAAAGGTATATTCCAAGACAGCGAGCGCATCCCGGCCGCTTGCCCGAAGCTGATCCTGAGATACACGATTAGAAACATCCTCTAAGAAAGCATGCAGACGATTGTTGAATGTCCGGTTGAAATCGGTGGTACCGTAATCCGTTACCTCAGGCACAATAGGAACACTAATGGCCGGAACCCCTTTTTCAGCCCGCCAATAAGAAATCTTCTCCACACAGTTCTCAATGCAGAAGGTTCCGCGCGTTCCAGCCATCTCAAGACTCCACCAGCCCCCGAGACCATACACCGCATCTCCCCTCTGACTGATCAGGTAACCTACGCCGCCATTGGCAAATTTCAGATGAATGCTGTTAATGGATACCATGACATCTCCGGCGCTGCGGCGGACGCCCGGCCGGTCAGAGAACGTCTGAACATGCGTAATGTCACCGCAGAAATGGCGCATTACGCTAAGCGGATGAGTCAGAAAGGCTTTCATATGAAAATACGGATGGCCTTTCACCTTCGGCGATCCCGCCAGCCCGTAGTTGGCATCACCGCCGTTGAAGCCCATTTTGGCCAAGCAATACACCAGTTCTCCAATATCTCCATTGTCTACATACTGCTTTCCTTTTTCCGCAGGCTCGGTGAAATAATGATTCAAATTACAGCCGAGATAGACCTTCTGCTTCTCTGCGAAAGCTACGAGCTCTCTTGCTTCACGGATATCGTGGCAAAGCGGCTTCTCAACGAGCACATGCTTCCCGTAACCGACCGCCTCCATCGCCGGTTCGAAATGCCAGCTCCCATTGTCGATCCCGCCGGTTGTAATATCAACGACTTCGATATCCGGTTCATTCTCGATCATATCCTTCAGACTGTAATACGCTCTCACGCCGTATTTCTCAGCGGCAGCATCTGCACGCTCTTTCACGACATCACAGACGGCAACCAGATTGGCCAGCTCATCCTCCTTATAACAGGCAGCGTGATTATTCCCAATGCCATTCAAACCTACAATCCCGATCTTTACGCTCATTACTGTATCCTCCCAAAAGTTTTGTGGAGCATGGCTCCCCTGAGATCACTTTCACTTTGCAGCAAAACTAACTTCGTAGTCATAACCTTGTTCATCCAAGCTGCATGCACCTTCGAACTGGGACCTAAACCTCGGCAATACCGGGATCGTTTAACGGAACCCGTCTGCCTTCTCTTGCCGATACATATGCGGCTAAAACCATGCGAAGCGAGGTCCTGCCTTCTTCGGCTGTTGCTAGAGGGCCCCTTGTACCGCGGATAAACTCGGCCAGCGGTTTCGCTAACCCCCGAATCCGGTGGAAGTGATTCGGAGGCGATAAGATATCACTCTCTTCCCACACTCCGGCTGCGGCGATGTACTTCTTGAGTCCGGCAGCACCCTCTGGCCTTGGTACATTGCAGCTGGGCACATCTCCATAATTTTGGATAATGGAACCCTTTTCACCGATGATCTCCGTCGTATTCTCAGCTGCCGTGCATGTAAAAGAACAGCTCACTTCAACAATCGGTCCATTGGCGAAACGGTAAATGGCAATCCCGTTATCCATTGGGATTCGCGGATTATAAAGAGATTCGATCTCAGCGGTTACACTCTCCGGCACGCCAAGCAGCCAGTGGATAAAATCGATCGGATGAGAAGAATCATCCGCCCAGATATCACGGTTATAAGCAGGGTCTGCATGCCAGCTATCAGCAAAATCAGCCTGTAAACCAACAGGGAGACCATGTCTGCGCCGAACCATGAATAGTTGGCCAAGCTCGCCGCTCGCAATCCATTGCTTCAACTGGATGTTCTGCGGATCCACCCTCATTTGCCATGCTAAGGTGAATGGCACTTCATGCTTTTGTACCGCCTCAACGATCCGATCCGCTTCCGACATGGTGAGCGCCATCGGTTTCTGCAAAATTATCGCCTTTCCATACGCAGCCGCAAGCTCCACAAGTTCCGCATGCATTGAGGTTTCCGCGGCAATGACAACAGCGCGAATATCGGTTCTTGCAAGCAGCTCTGCAGCATCGCTATAAGCGGTTAATCCGTACTGTGTTCCAGCACTCTCCAGCCGCCCTAGATCATGGTCCCAGCCTGCCAGCACTTGAACCTCCAATTCGGCATGACCCCATTCTTGGCAGTAAGCATGGACATGTCCGTGCGCAAAACCAAGAATTCCAATTCCAACAGTTTCCTTCATACATCTCCTCCATTAACGGACTGACAAGTATTTGTAAACGGTTTCTACCCTCATCATAATCATCCTGCCGGTCCGTTTCATGGCGTATCGGGACAATAACTATTGCGATTGGGACCATTTGTTTTAGATAAGAATTCCGAGGTTAATACTCCGCTATTACTACCCTTTAACTGCACCTGCCGTCATGCCTGCCACAATCTTCTTATTGAAGAACAGGAACAGAATCAGCGGTGGAATAGAGATCAGCACTATATCCGCAAAGAGCAGGTTCCATGACGTTGTGAAACGGCTGGTAAAGTTATACAAGGTCAGCTGCACGGTTGCATTGTCCGCACCGGGGAAAAAGTACAGCGGATGTACGAAATCATTGAACACATTGATGGAGGTCAATACGACTACCGTCGAAGTAACGGGCTTCAAGAGAGGGAAAATAATGCTGACAAACAGCCTCATACCCCCTCAGCCGTCAATGAATGCACTCTCGTCCAGCTCGCGCGGCAGCGTCGCTACGAATGCCTTGTACAGGATTGCGGAGAAAGGGAACAACAGCGCTACCTCAACCAGGGTGATACCCGTCAACGTGCGGATTGCCCAGTCAATCTGGAGATTCAATACCCATCGCAGACAGCGTCACATTGACGATCCCCTGCGAGGGATGCATCATGGGATTCTGCGGATAGCAGCGCCTGCATTAATGCCCTTTCAGCTTGCTCAAGTTTTGAGTCCTCTTAAGGAGACTGTTATCCTTGGGCCGCCTCCCACAGCCATGCCGCTTCATACTTATAAGAGGTACATGAATCCAACCCCGCAGCCCGGCTCTATATAATAGCGAAAAGGCTATTCACCTGAGGAACCTGCAGGCTAGCGGCTAAACAGATGAATGACAAACAATATAAAGAAAATCAGACTGAATTTCCCGTTTTTCACCGGATATTCGGTCTTTTTCTTATTTTGTGAGGATTTTATGACGTGTATGATAATCTGTTATGGGGATAATAGGTGATAGAAGTTTACAAGCGGCTATTATTGCTATACCATTGAGAAAGTAGGTTACGTGCGTCAATCCTAAGAATACAAACAATAAAGGAGAATTATGATTGTGAATGAGCAAATCGCTCTCTTCTCTGGATCATCGAATCCACAGCTTGCCGAGCTTATCGGGCAGCACCTGAATCAACCTTTGGGGAAAATCAAGATATCCAGATTCAAAAGCGGAGAAATTTACGTGAACTACCTAGAAGGCCTGCGTAACCGCCATGTTTATTTGGTGCAATCCTTCTCTAATCCCATTAATGATAATTTCGTAGAGCTACTCGTTATGATTGATGCAGCCAAAAGAGCATCAGCCAAAACCATTAACGTGGTCGTTCCTTATTTTGGTTATGCGAGGCAGGAACGGAAGAGCAATCCGCGTGAACCGATTTCGGCGAAAATGCTTTCGGATGTATTGACCACTGTCGGTGCGAACCGGGTCATTACGCTTGATTTACATTCACCGGCCATTCAAGGGTTCTTCAATATTCCCGTCGATCATCTAACGGCTCTTGATCTTATTTGCAAATATATTAAATCCAAAACCATCGTGAATCCAATCATTGTCTCACCGGATGCCGGCCGTGCGGAAACAGCTGAGAAGCTGGCGAACTATCTGGATTATCCGTTTGCAATTATGGTAAAGAAACGTCCTGCGCATAATGAATCGGTCATCACCCACATCATTGGTGAGGTTGAAGGTTATACTCCGATTATTATTGAGGATTTGATCGATACGGGCTCGACGATTCAGAAGGTTGTCGAAGGACTTAAGGAACGCGGCGCGAATGATTCTTATGTGTGTGCAACCCACGCCGTATTCTCTGGACCCGCGCTTCAAATCCTGGATCACCCGAACATCAAAGAAGTCATCATAACGGACTCCATCGCACTGCCTGAGAATTACCCTTCTTACATAAAGGTAATTTCCGTCTCATCGCTTCTGGCAGAAGCAATCAGCACGAATATCTACGGCGGCTCCATCAGCGAGCTGTTCAAAATTAAAAGCGTTTAAAGACATTGTGAGCAGGCTGAACCAGCCTGCTCTTCTTATATCTTGCAGCAATCCGCGTGTTAAAACTTCGGTCCGTCTGTCCCGCCAAATGCGAAGTGATATCCATCTAGATCGCGCACCACAAATTCTTTCCAAGGTCCGCCTTCTTCATAAATAATCGGTTCTACGGCAATAACAGCACCTTTACTGCGAAATTCTTCATATAAACGATCCAGCTGTGCCCAGGTTTCCGTATATACTTGAACATCGACCGGATATCCGCCGCCTTGCGGCGCTGGATTTGGCCTTACCGCCGCAGGATCCGCTGCCTGAAACAGCTTCAAAGCTACGCCTTCAAGCCCGCCGCGCTCTGCCCACCATTCATTCACATCAAAACCGAATACCTCCCGGTAAAATTGCTGGGACTTGGCCAAATCCGAAACCATCAGCACAGTCAATGAACTTAATTTCTCAGTCATATTAGCAACCTCTCCTCAATCAGAAATATACGAATGCATGTTCCCTTATCCATTCTGCGCTGACCCATTACTTCCCTTCCAGGATAGAAAATAAATATTCAAAAAAAATGACCGCAGTTGACAAAAAGTCGTTGTTTTGCTGCCGGATGCAGCATAACAACGACGTTGCGGCTCACCTCTAGGATTGAATGGAAGCAAGCGGTTCAATATCTGCATTTGGAAGCAGATCAACAAACAGCGACCAATCCTCCAGCATTTCTTCGTCTGTAAGCAGGCATTGGTCCAGGCTGTCTATGATGCCGCCCTGATCCATATCGATGCCGATAAACACAACCTTGTTGATTCGGTCGCCGTATTTCTCATCCCAGTTCGAAGCAAGTTCAGGATCATCCTCCAAATAAGCATTTCGCTCGGCTTCCGGAAGTGACGCCAGCCAGTAGCCGGATGGCCCGAAGGAAATAGAAGGTCCTGCCTGGCTCAGACTTTGACCAACCGCATGCCGGGTGGCAAGCCACATCATGCCTTTTGCCCGAACAACCTCGGCTGGCCAATCTTTCATCCATTCCAGCAGCCGCTGTGGATGAAGCGGTCTAATCCGCTCATAGACAAAGGATGTAATTCCGTATTCATCCGTCTCCGGGATGTGCACCGGCTTGGCCAGCTCCTTCATCCAACCGGCTGATACGCTGGCTTCATCGAAGTTGAATAAGCCTGTATGCAGGATCTCGTGCGGATCAACCTGTCCATTTTGGATACGAATCAGCTTCGCCCTCGGCTGCAGCTTGCGCAGAACATGTTCAAGCTCGGCCAGCTCCTTCTCTTCAACCAGATCGCATTTGTTAAGAAGCAGCACATCGCAAAACTCAATTTGATCGAGCAGAAGATCCACAACCTCTCGGGTGTCATCCTCCCAGGCAGCCTGGCTTCGTTCAAGCAGCGTTTCTCCGGAGGAGTAATCATGCCAGAAGCGATAGGCATCTACTACGGTAACCATTGTATCTAAGCTGCAAAATTGCGTCAGATCAATATTCTGCTCTTCATCCAGATAAGTGAAGGTTTGCGCTACCGGGACAGGTTCACCGACACCGGTCGATTCAATCAGAATATAGTCGAATCGATCCTCTCTGGCGAGCCGCTCCACTTCCTTGAGCAAATCCTCGCGAAGGGTACAGCAGATACAGCCATTGGACATTTCAACTAAAGTCTCATTCGTTCTCGATAGGCCGCCGCCGTCTTTGATGAGCTCCGCATCGATATTAACCTCACTCAGATCATTGACGATAACGGCAACCTTTAATCCATTGCGATTGTTTAAGACATGATTAAGTACAGTTGTTTTGCCTGCGCCCAGATAACCGCTTAATACCGTTACGGGAAGTTTGTTAATTGGAGTCATTTCATCACCTTTTATATGTAATATTTACGAACTAAAACAAGGAAAGAGCCGTCCTGACACCTCTGCGACTATTCGTTCAATGCTTGCTTCAACGCTTCAAGATTACTCTTCATGATTCCGATATAATCCAAATTGTTCTTCTTATCTTCATCCGTCAAGCCCTCAATGGGATTCAATACATCCGTTTTGGCGCCGATTTCGTTCGCTACAGTCTCAGCAACTTTCGGATCCGCCAGGGTTTCGAAGAAAATGGTTTTCACTTGATTGGCCTTCGCAAATTTGATGATTTCAGCCATTTCATCCGGTGAAGGCTCTTGTTCAGGCGACAAGCCTGCAATCGGAACTTGAATGATACCATACTCTTTGGCCAAATAACCAAACGCTGCGTGCTGAGTTACGAAGTCTCTATGCTTAACGTCTCGAAGACCTGATTGGTAGGCTTCGTCCAGCTCTTTCAATTTGGCGATATAGGCTTCTGCATTTTTCTTATAGTCTTCTTTGTTAGCGGGATCTGCTTGCTCGAATGCCGCTTGAATCGACGCGACTTCTTGCTCAGCGAGAACGGGATCAAGCCACACATGAGGATCTAGAACAGCTTCATCCGCTTCCCCGTGATGCTCACCTCCCTCCTCTTCTTCCGGCAGCCCTTCCATCAACTGGATACCCTTGCTTGCTTCAACGACGACGCGATTATCGTTAGCCGCACTCTCAAGCGCTTTATCTACCCAGCCCTCAACAATTCCGTTATAGACAAAAATATCGGCTTCCTTCACCATTCCCATATCTTTAGCGCTAGGCTCCCAATCATGAGGCTCCGCGCCCGGAGGAATTAAGGCAATCACATCCGCATGATCACCGGCCACCTGCTTGCTGAATTCATACATCGGATAAAATGTGGTGACGACATTCAGCTTCTTGGCCGAATTCTGAGTATCAATTGGCGCTGTTGATGCTTGATTGGAATTGCTGGCATTACTTCCGCAGCCGGCTAATAATACGAGTGCAAGTCCTGCTGCTGCGGCCAAAGCCTGTTTCTTACGCAATACCTTCTTCGATTTCACCTTGTTGTACCTCCTGCGATTCATTTACATAACTTCTTCTTCAAATACTTCTTTCTTTAAACGGGATCGATGACTAAGCAGCAAGGCGTTATCCGCTTCCTTCAAACTTCTTGCGTTTCTTTTTCCAAGCTTCGCAGCGAGCTTCTTGACACTAATGCCAGCAATAAGGACAACCAGCAGTATTAGTGCAATCGTTCCTCCCGGCGGCGTACTGAGCTGATAAGATGCGGTTAAGCCTGAGCATACACCGGATACTCCTATTAGCATTGAAATGTACAAAGCGGCAGTAAAGCTTGGCGCAATTCGAATGGCGAGCGCGGCCGGCAGAATAATTAAAGAAGATACCAGCAGAACACCTACAATTGGCATCGCCGCAGCGACGATCATGCCAGTCAATACGCTGAAGCTGAGCGAAATCCATTTGACCGGCAATCCATTCGTGCCTGCTGTTTCTTCGTCGAAGGAGATTTGGTATAACGGACGGCGAAAGAGATAGAAATAGGCCAGGCCAACGACTGCGACAACGATCATTAAGATTAGCTCTGTACGGTTAACGGCAACAACTGAACCGAATAGATAAGAGGAGAAGCCCTTATTGATGCTCTGATTCAGGCTCATCAGCACAACAGCCGTAGACAGACCTCCAACCATAATGATGGCAACGGATATTTCACTATAGGTTTTGTAAGCTCTTCGAACATACTCTACAGCAATGGCTCCAATGACAGCGACTGCAAAGCCGGTCAAGGTTGGATTGAGATGAAGATAAGCGCCGCCTGCAATGCCTGCAAGGGATACATGAGACAGCATGTCGGCCATTAATGCCTGCCGCCGGAGCATGAGGTATACACCAAGTATTGAAGCCAGCAGGGCAATTATCCCACCGGCGCAAAATGCCCGCTGCATGAAGTCGTAGTGCAGCATTTCCATCCCCCCTCCTCCTTCCGCTTCAGCTCAATCATGCGATCCAAGTAAGGCTGTACCTCCGATAATCCATGTGTCACCATTACAACGGTTCTTCCATGTTTCTTCACCTGCCGGTTCATAAGCTCATAGAAATCCATGCGGCTTGCTTGGTCCATTCCTGTTGTCGGCTCGTCAAGAATGAGCAAATCCGGCTGCTGAGCCAGCGCTCTTGCCATGCAAATCCGCTGTTTTTGGCCGCCTGAGAGCTCACCGATTCTACGATTGCGCAGCTCCCACATCCCTACCTGCCGCAGTGCCTGCTCCGTCAGCTCATGATCGGCAGCCTTCAGTCTTCGAAGCCAAGAGCTTCTTACAAATCTACCTGAGCGGACAAATTCCAGGATCGTGCTGGGAAAGCCGCCATTAAAGGCTGCGATCTGCTGCGGGACATAACCGACGACGAGCTTCTTTCCTTCTGAATTGTAAGGAGAGAGCTGCACGGTTCCTTTCCACGGCTTTAGCAGGCCAAGCGCCAATTTGAGTAAGGTTGTCTTGGAGGCGCCGTTGGGGCCCGTAACAGCAACGAACTCACCGGCATAAATATCTATGCTTGCATCCTGCAAACAAGGAACATCGCGATAGCCAAACTCAACATCCTTTAGAGATGCCAATAACATGAACATACACATCCTAATTTTCGATATCAATTATGTAAAATTTACGATTTAGCTATAAACGTAATATTTACGCTTAACCAATTTATCATTATTTTCGATTCTCGTCAAATTGTTATTTTTACGCTTTATCTGCAGCAATACGATTTGCCCCCTTCCAGCATAATTGATTATAATCATGACAGCTCACTATTATGTCAACTTTCCGGAGGGTGTTAACATTGAGAACTCCTGTACTCGTATTAAGCGGTTTTCTAGGAAGCGGCAAAACGACATTGCTCCTACGGTTATTGGAAGAAGCCTCGCTTCGCGGGCTGAAACCCGGCATTTTAATGAACGAATTGGGAAAGCAGGACGTTGACGGGAACATTCTGAAAGAACACAGCAGTGCTTCGCTTGAGAAACTATTAGATGGCTGCATATGCTGCAGCAAGAAAAGCGAGATAACCGGCAGCCTCAATCTTCTTCTTAAGAAACAGCCGGATATGGTAATCATTGAGCTCACCGGCGTAGCGAATCCGGAGGAAATCGCCGATGCCTTAACCGAGCCTGCACTGCTCGGAAAGCTGCGTCTGCAGCATATTGTGACTCTATTGGACGCTGAGCATTCGCTCGAATATAACAGTATCTTTGCCTCAGACAAGAAGCTGGTTCATACGCTTCGCAGACAGATTGAAACTGCCGATTATGTGATCGTTAACAAAACCGACCTCGTCAAGCCTGCTCAGCTGAGCAAGCTTGAGAAAGTGATCCGCAAACACAACGAAACCGCTCAAATTGCTTATACAACTTACAGCTCGCTGGACCTGTCTCCATTTCTGGCTGGTGTATCGGCAAGGACGGATGCGAAACAACCAGCCGTTAAGCGGCCTCAGGCAGGAAAGCCGGTACCGATGAGACAGCCGGCAGCTCAGCATGAGTTTCAATCCCATTACCATGATCATGATCCGATCGAGGAAGTTCGCTCTTATTCTCGTGTTCAAACACTGACACTGCCTTGTTCTCTCACGGTGACGATCCATCGCGGGCAGCTTGAACGGTTTCTCTCCTCATGGAGAGATCAGCTCATTCGGGCCAAAGGCTATCTCTTCTTCAAGGATACAGGTCAAATGTATCTCATGCAGCATGCAGGAAAACGAACTAACTGGGAATCAGCAGCCTATGCTGGAGAGCCCTATCTCGTTGTGATCGGCATTAACCTCGATGTGCAGCGTTTCGAGCAGGAATGGCAGCGCCTTACTTTATCAAATTAGAGAAATCATCGAAATAGGGATACACATACGGTGTTTTGGAAGCTTTGATTTTCTCGATCTTCACCGCATCCAGCTTCATAATTGTATTCTTGTTATACGTCGTCTTCCCGATGGTTCCGGTTACCGTCACCCATGTATCCTTCGGGAAGTCCTTGCTTCTTGAGGACTCCACCATCACTCCGTAGGGAGAAGCATCGGCCGAACAGCACTGCATCGCCAGCCTTGAAACGGCAAACTGATTCGGCGCCATATCATCCTCCCGGTAAATAAACCCGCTGATGACCATTTTCTTTCCCGCAAAATTATCCTTATACAAATCAACAGCCGTCAGTAATTCCATGAAGCCGACCTCTTTGATCGTAATCGTATCCTTCCGATACAGCTTCATCCCAAGCTTGGCATAGTCCTCCGTATATTCATCCGCAGGGAACAGCTTTTGAAGTTTGGCATCCTCTGAAGGCAGCTTAGCGCTTCCGGATTTTGTCGAGACCGAGCCGGAATCAGTTGATTGATTGGAAGCTTGATCTTCAGCCGCTGGTGCTTGGGCCGCTGGTGCTTGGGCCGCTGGTGCTTGGGCCGCTGGTGGTTGGGCCGCCGCTGCCTTAGCAGATACAGGCTCCGACGATGAGGCTTTGATCATTTCATCAGCGCTCAGATTCATACCTTTGATTGCAGCCACATCGCTACCCATAACGGTATCCGGCAGGAAAAATCCTAACAAGAGCGGCAGAAGAAACATCGAATAAATAACCATATTGAGCAGTACAGACCGCGGCGGGACATGATCGCACCCGCAATCCTCCCCATCCGGCTTCATTCTTACAACCATATAGATTTGATAGACGGCAACAATGAATAGGAGCAGCGCAGCGATTTTCACAAATGGCATCATTCGAGGAGCTATGTAATAAAGCAGCCGGTCGGTTTTAACCAGATGCACAATCAAGTATGTCATGCCCAGCATGATAGCCGCTCGGAGTATGTAATGAGGCGTATAAGAACGTTCCTCTTCCTCTCTCATCGTAATCTTCCCCCTCTCATCTTCAACCATATCGCTGTCGATCATAAATAGATCTGTTCGATTAGTAAGGAACCCGTAAGAACCGTAACTATGATTAACAAGGCCAGCAGCAGCACGAATCGGGTTTTGAATACCGACAGCAGCATGAGCGAGCCTTTGAAATCCAGCATTGGACCAAACACCATGAAGGTCAGCAGCGATCCTGCCGAGAACGTGTTCAAGAATGAGGAAGCCACGAATGCGTCCGAGGTGGAGCATAAGGATAATACAAAGGCGAATCCCATCATGAATAGATGGGAAGTAAACGCGCCTTGCCCGATATCAACCAAGTCCCCCCGCGGGACGAAGGCTTGAATTGCCGCGGTAACGATCGAGCCGAACATTAAATATTTTCCCATCTCAAAAAACTCGCTGCCCGCATGTTCCAGCATCTGCGAGATTTTGCCGCCGCGCCCCGCATGCCGATGCTCGCCGGCATTACCAGAAGAATCGGAATACAGCGTCTGCGAACTGTTCTTCAATTGATTCTTCCTGACAAATAGATAGATTGCCAAGCCGGCAGCGAAGCCAACCAGCAGAGCAAGTCCCATTCGGGCAGCCAGCATCTCCGGTCTCGTCCGGAAGGCGACATACGTTGCTGCATATACGACCGGATTGACGATGGGTCCGACCAGAATGAACACAACACCGGCATATAAAGGCATGCCCTTCGCAATCAGCCGCCTGACGACAGGGATCAAGCCGCATTCACATACCGGAAAGATAATACCGAGCAGGCAGGCGAACAAGATGCCAAGCAGAGGGTTGCGGGGGATCATCCTGCGGATCCATTTCTCCGACACGAATATTTGCAGGAAGGACGATACCAGAACCCCGAACAGAATAAAGGGAAGCGCTTCAAGAATGATGCTGATGAACATCGTTTTGAAGGAACGCAGGATAACCAGATCCGGCAATGGCAAGCTATGGAAGAAGCCGGGATGCAGGAAAAGGACAACCAAACAGCTCAACAAGGAAATAAAGAATAGATTGATGCCCCATTGCGATGCAATCAAACGCACGAGCATGCCTCCTAAGACGATTAAGAATGATAGCTTCACCCTTATACTAACAGTAATAATTACATATTACTATAAATAAAAAATTTCAAAATTGGATTTATAACGACAAAAAAAAGGAGGTCTCCCTCCTTAGCTGCTCCGTCTTCCTGCTTGCATTGTACATTGCCTTCAAGAATGACCTCTGTGTCCGTCCATTTCATGACAGCGAAATGCATGAGATACCGATAAGGAAGCTGCTTGGTCAGCAACGATTCAATAACGGCTGTGAGATCCCTCTCGCGCTGCCACCCCATGAATCCGTTATTACCCGAACGCGCATATCCGCCCTTTAATAAGAGGTCCTCCTCATATACATCCTTATTCTGATGATGAACAAATCTGGAGATGCGGCTGTCTCCGGTTGAATCATACGTCCAAACCGCCTGCTGATCCAGCATATCCGCTTCCTCGGTCGCGACCGTCCAGCCGTTGCCGCGAAGCCTCTTCGTAAGCCGATAGGCTGCCCATTGCTCATCCCGATACGTCCATGCGCGAAAGGCTAATCTTCCCGCTTCCCGCTTGAGTTCCGGCAGATACCCGTAATAAACCTGATAACCATCCAGCCAAATGGTGACGATTAAGCCGATAAACCGGATTTTCACGCGGTATTCTCTGCCTTCGTACAGCGGATCCGCTTTAAATAAAACGCCGTTCATACCGCTTGGCAGCGACCAGACCCAAGTACTTCTTCCAAAAGGGTCCATCGGTGTATCACAGCCAATGAATACCCAGCAATCATGTGAAACATAACTAATTACCGCTCCCAGCCTGCCATGCGGATTCTGCGGAACAATCGTGAATTCAAGTACCCCGTCAGCGGTCTTCGGACTGCTTTCATAAATGACTAAAGTATCCGCTACGTTTGCATGGAGGAGGAACGAATCCGCGTCCGGCATCCACTCCCCATTACGGATGACGAAATGCCTATACTTGTCGTTTCCGGCCATTGAACCCGTGCTCCTTATCGGTTAATTGCTGCGTAAGGCGAGGTATGATCATCCGTCAACTTGCACCAATTCGGGTTCTCCCCAAGTGTAAATTTTCACGCTTACCGAAGGCTTCGGATCCCCTTCAAACTTGCAGCTGAACGAAATCGTTTGTCCCCCTGCCCGAACTGCAGGCGCTTCTGCGGAAGCATGGACCGTTCGAAGCAGATTCCAGTTGACATCATAAATTTTGCCGGTCCGGCTCCCGTCGCAGACCAGGCACTCGCCTGCGAGCACCTCCGTTTCGAATGTCATGTACACGCCGCTCGTATAGAATGTCGGCCGTTTAACCCGTGCATCTTCGTTGCCGTAAGCAGGTATTACGCGCATGCAGAACCGTAACGGCTGCTCCGGGTATTTATTGTAAAAGGACCAATCCGCACCTCCGGGCTGACCGGGCTGAAGCTCCTCCGGATTGCAATCCAGCGGCTTGGAGATGCTGATAGGAATTAAGTTCCAGCGTCCTTCCCCCAACGTTTCCAGATGCCAGTCACTTCGGGGTTCTCTCAAACGTTCACGCTGTTCCAGTGAAAATGCGCCCGCCCGCCTTGCGGTCTCCCAATTTCGCACCGATTCAAGGAGTGTGCCGATATTGCCGTTGCGCTGCAGCACCGCCATATCGGCGGCCAGAGCAAAGCCAGCGTTAAAGCCTGCCGCTTTCGACAGAACCCATTCGATCTCGTCCTGCGTCGTCGCTTCGAAACGATCGGATGCAGAGCGGATCAGAAACCATCCGAGCATCGGAGGAATAAAGTTTCTTTCGAAATACCGCTGGTTGCTGAGCCGCCATTCAAGCTGTCCTTCGCGGGTCGACACACCCCAAGGCTCACCCCAATTAAAGCGGGTAAAAATATGCCATAAGTAGTTCGGAACGACAATACTCGCGTCGTTGATCACTTCCTTGTCCCAGCCGTCATAGCATAGCTTGACGAAGCGGTTGACCCCGTAACCGTCATGACCGGCTGCAAAACAGCCTTCCAGACCGTCGAATGAAATCTGCTGCAGACCCGTCTCCCGCATAAGCTCTGCAATCCGCAGGCTATATTCGTCCTGCAGCTCGATGTTCGGAAAGAAGACGTCATATGGGTGATCCCATACCCGGCCGATTTCCAAGCCGCGTTCATGCCGGGATGCGGCCGTACCGTTTGCGCCCCTTTTCACCCCAAGCAGCTTCCACGGAGCGCCTGCAGAAACGTTTTCGTACTCGACCAATTCCGTGCCAATCCTCGCCGTCTTTCGAAACAGACTCGCGGCAAACGGGAGGGGATCATCGATTGAAATCTCTTTCGCTTCCGCATCGGTCGACTCCGACAAATGCGAAATACCGGCACACTGCAATCTATTGTCCGGGACCGGTGTTACGTAGGGATCATTTAATGTTGTAAAATTGGAAAGGGTATGAATGCCGACCTTAACGCCTTCATTCCCAGCCGTCTCCACACATGCCCGCATACCTTCATCGCCGCCCGGAAAACTGCCCGGCTTCAGCACGAAATGTCCCCATTGCGCAAACGGATCAGGATGATAGACATACTTCAGCCCCGCCTGATTCGTGAACTCTACCGCTTTTGTCATCGTCTCTTCACTGAAATCAGTAATCAAATAGGACTGGTTCGCAGCAGGCGACACCTTGCCCCAAACGCCTTCGATCATGGGATGAGGCAGGTCCTCGCCAAGTTCAATCGTTTCGATCGTATCCAGCACAAGATCTGCAGAGCAGCCGAACAGCGCGATTCTCGTTCCGATGATTTCCGCATCTTCACCGGGCATCGGCGGCACTTCAATATCGGTTAAGTTCCAGACCGGCCTCCGGCCGCCCTTCGTTCGATTCCTCGCATATGCCTGCAGCAGGCTGCCTTCGATGATCGGCCATGCCGTGCTCGCTTCGTATTCGAATTTACTGTCCATATATGGCTGGCTGGCGAATTCTAATTTATTCAACTCGGCAGGCCAGCCGCCGATTGTTTTCATATTTAAGGCCAGCAAGCCGATTGCAAACTCGCCATTGTGAACGACCCCGACTGATTCGCCGATCGAACCGGCAGCCGATGCTGCATACGGTCCCCATATGACTGCATCTATTGCCGAATGACCACCTTCTTGTGCAATTCTTGTTACTTCAAATGCAGCGTACTTCTCCTTCATGACGATCTCTACTTCTACCTGCGCCCTGCAGCCATCGAAATGAAGCTGCAGCTTCCCTTCCTTATCGTTGTAAACAGCGTAAGCCGGCTCCTCGGAATGTTTCCCTATGACGACCCTCAGCAGTGGTGAACGATGAGCCTCAGCATCATAGCTCCTGCCGCTTACGACATCCGTCAGCCCAATGAGATCCCCTTGATCGCTTATTCGAAACGCCAAATTTCCAGCATGAAATTGCGTCATCATTCGCAGCTCCTTTGTACTATAAAATGGATGCCCTCCCCAAAATAAACATTTCGGAAAGGACATCGCAATGAACAGCCGTTCCTATTATTGGATCAACCCCGGTTATTGCTTCAAATTGTTAGCGTACACCTGCTGAGCTTCTTCAAGCACTTTGTCCCCGCCCATGCTCTTCCAATCTGCGACGAAGGCTTCAAAATCGTTCAGTGATTTGCGTCCGGTAATGAAGTCGATGTAGTTTTGTGTCGTAAACTGCTTCAGTTTATCCTGCGTTTCGTTATAAACCGGTTTATTGAACGGCGCGAGAATATCGATCACTCTCGTTCCTTTCGCTCTTGTATCCTTAGCCAATTGACGCAGGCTGCTTTCAGACGTATACGACGTTTGGAAATCATAATCGTTGAATGAACCGCTCATCGAGTAGCTGCCGAGCCCCAATTTTTGACGCTCTTTCTCATCGGTGTAAGGGGCAAGGTATTCAACGGTCTCTTTGCCGCTAAGTTTCCACTGTTTATCTTTCTCCCCGAAATTCAATTTCTCATAGATTTCCGGATCGAATTGAGAGGCTTCAAATATCTGCATATACTTGATCATTTTATCTTGATCCTTCTCCAGCTGTTTGCCGAATACGACTCCGGAAGCATAAGCCGGATTATACTGTGAAATCCCATACTTGCCTCCCGGACCCTTCACACCGCCGGTAATCGCAAAGTTAAACTCCGGATGTTTCTTCAGCAGCTTATCATACCATTGTTCACCGCCAAGGAATGCGTTGCCCGGCAGGAACGACCACCAGTAGAACTCAACAGCTCCTGTTTTGTCGGTCAGTACCTTATCTTCCACGTTATTCCCTCTATTGACGACAAATTCAGGGTCGATCAGCTCGTTCTTATACCAGCGGTTCAGCACTTCAAGCGCTTGCTTTGCGCCCGGCTCGATTTCACCGCGCACGATTTTGCCGTCTTTCTCGCGGAAAATATTCGGATAGGCGTCAAAGGCCCCAAACACGGAGCTGAACATGCTTTCGATATTCTCACTCGAAGCAGTCATGCCGTAGGTGTCCTTCTTACCGTTTCCGTCAGGGTCGCCGTTTCGGAACTTCGTCAATGCAGCTTCCATTTCTTCAATCGTTTCCGGCGTTTTCGTGATGCCTACTTTTTTCAGCCAGTCTTCGCGGAAAGCGAGCTCCATACCGTCGATACCGATATCCCAGATGACCGGCAGCGCATATATTTTGCCGTCTCTTCTGACATATTTGAACGGATCCTCGCCAAGGAAACGCTTCAGCCAGCTTATATACTTCGGCATGTACTGCTCGATCAGCTCTTGCGGAATTTCGGAGATGATGCCTTGCTGAAGATACTTATCATAGTCGGTGAAGGACGGCTCTTTCATCCAATCCGGAATATCGCCCGATGAAATCATCAGGTTTACTTTCTCTTTAAACCCTTCCCCACCCGTTGGAACGAATTCGACGTCGACCCCAAATTTATCACGGATTGCTTTTACACCCGGGGCATCGACCTTTGCAATCTCAGGCGAGCTGGTCCAAAATTTCAGCAGCTTTTTCTCCGCCGGAGCTTTTTCCGGTTCGTCTCCGTTGGAGTTTTGCGAGTTTGGGCCCCCATTTGAACCTGTCTCCGCCGGCTCATTGGCTTGATCGGTTTCCGTTGAATCCTCATTCCCGCACGCCGCCAATACAGAAAGCAGAAGAAAGATTGCTAGAGTTCCTGACAACCAACGCATTTTGCTAATTCCCACAATGAACCAACCCTCTCCAGTGATTTGCTATATCTATTATCAGGCGTTACCCCTTAATAGCACCTATCATGACGCCCTTGACAAAATACTTCTGGATAAACGGATAAACGATAAGCATCGGAAGTATCGAGAACATCACGATGGTCGCCTGCAGCTGACGGCCGGTATATTCCGTATTTTTCCCTATATTTTGAATGAGCAGGCTGATGTCGGCCGTATCGTTCTGGATGATGATTTTTCGCAATACTACCTGCAGCACCTGCTTATCCGGATCGGTGATATAGATCAGTGAATCGAACCAAGCATTCCAATGGCCGACTCCGACCCATAATGCAACCGTTGCGAGCACCGGCTTCGAAAGCGGCAGTACGATTTGGGTGAAAATCAGGACATAACCGGCACCATCGACACGCGCCGACTCTTCGAGCTCATCCGGAATTGACCGGAAAAAGTTTCTCATAATCAAGACGTTAAAGGCTCCGATCATTCCCGGTACAACGAGGGCCCAAATCGTATTCATCATATGGAGCTCTTTGATAAGCAGGTAGGACGGAATCGTACCGCCGCCAAAGAGCATCGTGAATAAAATCATGCTTGTGAAGAACCGATTCAGCGGCAAAGCTTTTTTCGAGAGCGGGTACGCCGTCATCGCCGTAAAAAAGAGGGATAACATAACGCCAAGAACGGTTCGCAGAATCGTATAGGTGTAACCGGACCATAATGCATCGTATTGAAATGCCAGCTTGTAGCTTCCAAAGGTCAATTTGGATGGAAAAATCACAATTCCGGACGAATATGCGGAGCTGTCCACACCAGCGCCGTCCAGAGATATCACAACCTGCGTCCAAAATGGATACAGCGTAATGAACATAATGACGGCCAGGATCATATAGATACCGGCGTCGATCAGCTTGTCTGCCGCCGATTTTTTCACATTAATCATCGCCTGCACCCTCCCCGCTTTGAGCTACCATAATGCATGATCTTTGCCGCCGATAATCTTCACCAATCGATTGACGGCAAAGATGAGGATCAGCGCGACGACCGACTTGAAGAGTCCGACCGCCGTTGCGTAGCTATAGTTCATCTCCACGATACCTTTGCGATATACGTACGTGTCTATAATATCAGCGACGTTATAGACTTGCGTATTGTACAGATTGAAAATTTGATCAAAGCCCGCATCCAGAATGCCGGACATCGATAAAATGAGCATTATGGCGATGACCGGAACGAGCATCGGTATCGAGATGTAGAACATCCGCTTAAATCGTCCCGCTCCGTCGATAACAGCCGCTTCATACATTTGCGGGTCAATGCTGGAAATTGCCGCAAAGTAGATAATGGAGCCCCAGCCGAATCCTTGAAAAATACTTGTAATGACAAGAATGGAGCGGAAGTAACGATCGTCTGCCAGGAACAGCACCGGGTCTCCCCCGAACCATCTGATCATCGTATTAACCGGGCCATCCAGTGAAAATAAAGTAAAGAAGATGCCGGCGAGCACGACCCACGAAATAAAATGCGGAAGGTACGAGACGGTTTGGACGAGTTTTTTGTATTTGGGATTCATAATTTCACTTAGCAGCAGGGCGAAAAAGATCGGTACGGGAAAACCAAATATAAGTTTATAAAAACTGATGAGGAGCGTATTTCTCATTACGGTGTAAAAGTAATCATCATGAAAGATTTTTTGGAATAGATCGAATCCCACCCAAGGACTGTCCAAGATGCCCTGCAGAATTTTAAAATCTTTAAAAGCCAGCAGCACGCCATACATCGGCAAATAGTGGAAAACGATGTAGCAAATCATCGCAGGTATCATCATGAGCAGCAGCACACGATATTGCTTATATTTTTTAAACTTCTCTTTTCTTAGCGCTGCTTTCGCTGTGCTGACGATTACGGTGTCATTCATTACGGCACTCCCTTCTGCTTGAAGACGTTATCATTTCTTAATCAAACTATAGCAAAGGCTGCTTCAAAATAAATTATCAAATATTTATGAAACCATCAGTTTTTTACGAAGATTAAAATATCCCGGGTGCCGCCCAAAATGATCTTCCGAAAAAAAGCCTGTCCGCATGACGGACAGACTTCACGATTGAATGTTTTGGGGGATAATGATTTTCATAAGGGTACAGCTGCCTGCGATACTTTCGACTGCGATGCTGTAATCGGAACCAAATCTAAGCTGGAGCCGTTCGTTGACGTTTTTCAGCCCATAGCCGGAACACTGATTTTGCATGATCGTTTTGGCTGTTTCCGGCGGCATCCCTTCCCCATTGTCTTCGACAGTAAATTCAACGGTACGATCGCCCAGCTTGGCTTTAATCCGCAGCATCCCGCGCCCTGTCGTTTTCCGGTTAATGCCGTGTTTGATCGCATTTTCGGCAAGCGGCTGCAAGATAAAGTTTATCGTCGTATAGTCGAACACGGCTTCATCGATTTCATAAGTGACATCAAAGCTGTAGTCCTTCATGATCTGAATGATTTCGATATATGACTTGATATGTTCAAGCTCATCCCGCACAGGAATAATATTGTCCCCCCGGTTGAGCCCGGTCCGGTAAAACTTGGATAACGTCGTAACGATATGGCTGATGTCGTACGCCTCGCTCTTAAGCGCCTTCCAGTTAATGAACGACAAGGTGTTATATAAGAAATGAGGATTCATTTGCCACTGCAGCGCTTTAAATTCGGCTTCCTTCTGCACAATTTTATTGCGGTATAATTCATCAATCAGTTCGTTCAACCGAATGAGCATCGTGCCGAACCGGTTCGTCAGTTCGCCGATTTCATCCTTAGAATCGCTCCGGATCCTCATTCGAAGATCGCCGATCTCAACCCGTTTCATCCATACGTTCAGTGAGTAAATTCGCCGGATCATCGTTTTGGAGAAAATCCAAATAATGATCAGCACGCCTAACATACAAGCTCCAATGATGATCAGCGTAGCGTTGATGATCGATCCCACATTTGGAGACACTTGTACAGCTGGCACGATACAGTAAATCGTCCATCCCGTTTGCCTTACCGCCTTTTTCACTAAAAACGACTCTGCTCCGCCGACCATCAAGGCTCCTTCATTCATTCGTATTAACGCATCTGCATCAAGAGTGTTTTTGGAAGCGCTTTGATTCGAATAAATAACCCGGCCTTGCTCGTCAGCTATAGCCACGCTGTAGTCCTTGGCCAGATCAGTGACATTTTTAAATAAGCTGTCATCATTGACGCGCATATAAACTAGATTTGTAGCCTTGTCGGCAAAGAAACGCGGAAATTTGCTTACAACAAACAAACCGTCTTCGAAGAACCATTGGCTGCCTGTTTTGTTCATCGCGTCCTTGTACCATTGTTCATTTTCGACCCGTGCAGCTGACAATACCGAATCACCGTATTCCGGGACATAGGTTTGCGTGTAGAACGTAACTTGATCAATTTCTTTGTCGAGCATCACCATCATGTTGAGATAAGGCGTCAAATATTCTTTCAGGTCATAGGAGAGATTGACTAGATCGAGATAGTCGTTGGTGACGATCTTCTGAAATGTTTTATTGTATACGATGGACTGAATCGTATGATTGTATCGTTCGACGGAGCCATCGATGCTCTCCGAAATGGTATCCACATTTTTCTCGATTCCCTGTATCGCCTGCATGTTAAGCATTTGCTCTGACTGCTTGTACGAGTAAACTCCGAGCACCATAATCGGAATAAAAATGACGAGCAAATAAGACAAGAACAGCTTATGCTTAAATCGCAGCCGGTTGAACAATCCATAGATGACCCGCTTCATTGAGCCGCCTCTTCGCGAAATTGCGACGGCGTTTTGCCGTAATGGTTTTTAAAAAGAGCGCTGAAATAGGGGAAGTTGCTGTATCCCACCTCTTTGCCGATATCGATGATTTTCCGATTCGTCTTCAGCAGCAGCTCTTTCGTTTTCTCCATCCGGTATAACGTCAAATATTTGTTGAAGCTCACTCCCATTTCCTTCTTGAACAGATGGCTTAGATAACTGGGTGATAGATATACCCGCTCCGCCAATGATTCAAGCGACAAATCGGCTTTATATTCATGCTTGATGATTTGTACGACATTGTCGATCACTTTGCGCATCGATTCGGACGAGCCGGTCCCAGCGGGTTCATTTTCTTCCAATATGCTGAGAACGACCCTGCGCAGATCGCTTAACTTTGTCGTTCGGTATATCTTCTCTAAATGATGTTTGAATGAGCCGGCATTCTTCTTTACCGATGCATCGAACAAGGCTTTGGCGATTTCAGTACACGTATATTTAATATAAATAACGGATTGCTCACTGTTCTGAAGTTCATTAAACAACTGCTGAAATCGAAGCTTAACGATATCATAGCGTGAACGTGATAGGTGATGTCTTAGCTCGTTTAATGCTTTGTCAACGGCAACAGTCACTTCGCTTGTGCCAAATGAGGCGTGGTGAGCAAGCAGCACCGTTCCTTCGTCGTAAAAAAACTTGTTTTCCAGCATCGTCTCTATCGCTTGAAATTGGTTGTAGAGCTGCTTGATATCATCGACCAAGCCGCCAATTACGACACTCACGTCCCCGCCGTATGTTTCCCGGAACCAGCGAATAAGATTTTGACCAAGTGTAATCAACTGGTCTTTCGTTTCTTCGGTAAATGCCTCTACTACGAGCAGGCTTTGGAATTCGTTCAAATGAACGACATCAAAGCCGCCGTGGATAATTTCGGTAATCCGACGTTCAAAATCATGATCGAGCAGGTCGAAAAACCGGCTGCGAGAATCCAGCATCATCAGACGCAAATAGGAATAACCGTCTAAGCTTGCGATGGGCAGCGACAATATTTCGGAGCCTGAGCCGTCAAGCAGATCGGTTTAGCCTAAAATAAGTTTGGATAGCAGTTTCTGCTTCTCGTAATGAACCTCATTGCGGTATGCCACTTCCATCCGTTCTTGCTGCGCTTTCGCTTTTCGTTCTTCCTCACACAATTGGATGACCTGCGACACGACGATTAGAAATTCTTCGACCTGCACCGGCTTTAGAATATATCGGATGGCCTTCAAATCTATCGCACGCTGCGCATATTCGAATTCCCCATAGGCGCTCATGAATATCACCTTCATAGGAAGCTGCATCTCCCGTACCTTCTCAGCCAGCTGCAGCCCGTCCATTCCTTTCATGCGGATATCCGTAAACAAAATATCCACCTGATTGTGTTTCAGAAACTCTAACGCGTTCTCCCCGCTATCCGCTTCGTAAGTCACCAGCTCCAGATTATATTTTTCTATTAAAAACTTGACTCCGTCTCTTTCGAATGGTTCGTCGTCGATGATTAACATCGTTAACATCCAGCAGCCCCATCTCTGAGTGAATTTTTCTGAAGTGTTTCTGCTTCGCTAAAACTTAATAAAAGTTTTAATTATTCACATTATACTCGCTTCGAACAGGATCAAATAGAGGTGAAATTCATGTTTTATACCGATTTTGTCGAAATCCAACAAGCTGTACAGTCAACAAAACGCTTTTAATCCCAGGATTTTCACAATGAAAATCGTGTTGGAGCCGGCATGCATCTGACAGGCACCTCTGTACTTGATAACGCTTACAATTGGATTCAAAAAAGCTTCCCCATCTTCTTCCAATTTGAGCTGCTTCCATGGGAGAAATATACGCTTTATAATCGTTACGCAAATAAGAGCTGCCTGAGTTCCAGGCAGCTCCTTCTGCCAACATTCAACTATCGTTAACTGTCCAGCTATATCTATTGCGGAGGCTTCAACAGCCTCCTATCCATGCTTCGTCTGAATTTCCCCGATTAGTCTCTCCATCAGTTCCTCCGGACGCTGCACCCCAAGATCGCCTTCTCCCCGCTTACGAACTGCCATCGTACCGGAGTTCCTCTCATTCTCACCCAGAATAATCATGTAAGGCACCTTCTCCAGCTGCGCCTGCCTGATCCTGTAGCCAAGCTTTTCCTCCCGAATGTCTGCATCGACACGAATGCCCGCCTGCTCGAAGGCCTGTTTGACTTGAAAGGCATAATCGATATCATTCTTCGAGACCGGTATTATCTTCGCCTGAATCGGCGCAAGCCATAACGGAAATGAACCTGAATAATGCTCAGTTAGAATACCGATAAACCGATCGATGGATCCATATACAGCGCGGTGAATGACGACAGGCCGATGCTTACAGCTGTCCTCACCAATGTACTGCAGATCAAATTTCTCCGGCATTTGGAAGTCAAGCTGGATCGTGCCGCACTGCCAGCTTCGCTTGAGCGCATCGAGGATATGAAAATCAATTTTCGGTCCGTAGAATGCGCCGTCTCCGGCATTTAGACGATAGTCAATCCCGCGCTTCTCCAATACATGCTTCAAGGACTGCTCCGCCTGATTCCACAGCTCCTCAGAGCCCATCGAATCCTCAGGCCGCGTGGATAACTCAATCTTGTATTCAAAGCCGAACACTTGATAAATGTGATCGATCAGCGAAATCACATCATTGATCTCCTTCTCAATCTGCTCAGGAAGAACGAACAGATGCGCATCATCCTGGCAGAAAGTGCGCACCCGCATCATGCCGTTCAGCGCTCCCGAATACTCATGTCTGTGAACCTGACCAAATTCGGCAATTCGGATCGGCAGCTCCCGGTAAGAGCGAAGACTGTTCTTATAAATCAGCATGTGACCCGGACAATTCATCGGCTTGAGCGCAAATTTATTGTCGTCGACATTAGTGAAATACATGTTTTCCTTGTAATGGTCCCAGTGGCCGGATTGCTCCCAGAGCCGATTATTAAGCATAAGCGGAGTCCGTACCTCAAGATAACCCCGCTGTCTTTGCAGACCTCGGGCAAAATCCTCAAGCTCTGTCCGGATAATCATTCCTTTAGGCAAATAAAACGGCATTCCAGGCGCTTCCTCAGAGAACATGAACAATTCAAGCTCCTTGCCAAGCTTACGATGATCCCGTTTCTTCGCTTCTTCCAGGAGATGCAGATGCTCATCCAGCTGCGATTTCTTCGGAAAAGCTGTCCCGTAAATGCGCTGCAGCATTTTATTATCCGAGTCACCGCGCCAATACGCGCCTGCCACACTGAGCAGTTTAAAGGCTTTGATCCGTCCAGTCGACGGTAAATGGGGGCCCCGGCACAAATCAACAAATTCTCCCTGCCTGTATATCGTTAATACAGAATCCGGAGGCAGCGCATCAATCAGCTCCAGTTTATACGGATCTTCCAGCTGATCGAATAACGCAATCGCTTCTTCCCGGCTGACTTCCTGCCGGTTAATCGGCAAATTCTCAGCAATGACTTTCTCCATCTCTCTTTCAATGGCTGCCAGATCATCACTGGACAATGAACGCTCCAGATCGATGTCATAATAGAATCCACCTGCGATAACAGGGCCAATGCCAAGCTTGACGGCTTTACTGCCATACAACCGTTTAATCGCTTGAGCCATCACATGCGCAGTGCTGTGGCGGTACACATTCAGGCCATCCTCGGTATCCGGCGTTACCAGCTCAACCTCACTGTCCTGCTCGATTGAACGGCTCAAATCCACAAGTTTGCCATTGATTTTTCCCGCAACTGCATGCTTTTTAAGTGCGGTACTGATAGACTCCCCCACCTGCCCGATCGTCGTTCCTTGCTGAACCCTCTTCACTGTTCCATCCGGTAATCGTACGCTGATCTCCATTTACGCTTCCTCCTTCTTCTGAAAATCGTTTTTTTTGAACGCAAAAAAAACGCATCTCCCCCTAAGAAGGGACGAGTGCGTTTACGCTCGTGGTTCCACCCTAATTCGACCTGCGCCCGGAATGAATTTGATCAGTCCAGCTTACCTGCAGGGTCCTCATAGTATCCGGTAACGAGGATAATTCGGTTACGCTTACTCACCTTAAAAGACTGCTTAAGGGTTCAACGTTACGGCTGCAAAGGGGTAATCTCACTACCGGGATCGGAGAAGCTTTCAGCTGGAACTTCTCTCTCTGAACAGTCCGTGAAGGAAATCATGTCTTTGGTTATCGCCTTATATTAGAGCTTGCTACCATATTAATCATTCTCAGGCGGGATAGTCAAGTGTTTTCACGATATGACCCTTGTTGTATAATACAAATGACCATTACAGCGGATACAGTAATTATCTTTAGCGACAGGAGCGGACAAATGGACATTATTGAACTTCCGATGAATTTGGTTGATGAAGACACAGATCAGCCCAGATATCAATTTGATGAAGAAGCGCTGCAGGAACTAATGAACAGCATCGAGGAGCTCGGTTTGCTCTCTCCAATCAAAGTACGCACAACGCCAGACGGACGTTACAAAATCATCTACGGGAACCGGCGGTACAAAGCGAGTAAAATGCTCGGGCGCCCGACAATACCTTGCATTGTATCTACCGTGACGGATGAAATGGAAATCTATTTGGAGCAAATCGCAGAGAATTTAACCCGTGAAGGTTTCTCGCCAATTGAGGAGGCTGAAGCTTTCCATAAGCTGCTCCATGATTCGAAATTCAGCAGTTCGACCAAATTTCTCTCCAGCAAGCTCGGTAAACCTGAAGCTTATATCAAGAATAAGCTGGAATTGTTAAAATTCAGCAATGCCGTCAAGAAGCTCATTATCAGCGGTACGGAAATCAAGGCGGGTAAGCTTACGGAGGATCAGCTTCTTCCTCTCAAGGATTTGCCTATCGAATATAGGGACCCGCTCGCTTTAATCATAGCAAGAGACGAGATGCCGGTCAGCGATGCGAAGAAGATCAGCCAGCTGTTCAAGGATAAGGAGATCTCCGCTTCCACCAAGGACAAGCTGCTTTATAAATCAGGCAGCGACCTGATCGAAACCTGGTCGGTTTATCGCCAGAATCGGGCAGAGCGGGCGAAGCCGGTTGAACCGAAGACTGCTCCGGTGAAGAATGAGAAAGCGGCTAAAGCTGCTGCTGCCGAAGCAGCCCAAGAAGCATCAACACCAATAACAGCAAGCCCTGCGGCAGAAAATGCGCAAGCACAAGCAGCCGCTGATGTGCCGCTTTCTACATCGCTGACACCGATTGAAATTCAATTGGAGCGAATGCTTTCCGCTCTTCCGGCGCCTCATTCGCTAACAGCTGAAGTCATCCGTTCGCAGGCCGATATTTTGCCAGGCGATAGAGAAAGCTTCTTCAATGACATCGATAAAGTCATCGATAACCTGGAGAAGCATCTTCAAGAGTGGAAGAGCATTAAGGAACAAGCGAAAACTTCCATCCAGCCTTCTGAAGTGTCCATCTAGCACAAACGTGACTTAGCCCTAGACAGAGGCAGGCCATAAAGTCAATTTGACTTTATGGCCTGCCTCTTCTTAGCTTCATTTGCTATGGATCCCCGCTCTGATCGATATCCGTCAATTGCCTTGATATTCGAACCAGTCGAAAGCCGCAAGTGTAACTACCAATAAACAATATCATCCTCTGCACTGGTCTTAACGGACAATGCGAATCATTTGAACAACCGGCCGGTTATCGCCGTTTAATCCTATTTCCGCAGCCTGCATTTGGGAGGAACCATCCCCATCCAGAAAGATTCCATCCGCCAACCGGCCTCCTCCAACCGTTTCCAGAATTGCTGAGCGAAAATCATCAAGTTTCCCTTCTGTGCTGCTCACCACGAGATAAATAGCGCCCGAATGATCATAAACAATCGCTGATCTTAGATGGTTATCATCGGGATATGGGACATTTTGCTGTATCGCAATGGACTTCCAGAGCGCATCTTGTCCAACTGACATGCTGATGCCGCCTTGTGCCCAGAAATGATGCGGATCGGATACTTTTAATTCGGATAACGCGGATACAATTTGAACACTTAACGTATTGGCCGCCCCGTCCCACACAAGCGTTCCTCGGCGGTATTTGACATTTTCACTGCCTGCCCCGTATTGCCCCTCTGCCCCCCCGATGGGAATTCCGTTCACAATCGCCATACTCAGCAAACTTTGATTATAAAAGAACCCGCCGTTGATCCCGTAATAATCACTCAACGTTACATTCTGACGAGGAAGCTCAAGCGTAATATTAGATGGATCGCTCTTGAGCACATGCAATTGAAACCCATTGGAAGCTTTTATCCTTGAATATTCATACTCCGAAGCCGGATATGCGGCAGGTCTGCTGCTATTACTGGATCGCAAGGGTTGGAAGAGCAGTCCAACCATGACAGCTGTTAGGAGAATAAACAGTCCGGCGGCTATTGTTGTTATCCTCACTCTTCGCTTCGTTGATCTTGACAGGTTTACCATAACTGCGATATCTCCTCTAAATCGACAACTGTGTCATTTAATCTAACTATCATTTTAAATGATAACTGCGTACAAATAAATCGCCTCCCATTCTGCAGCCAAGGCAAAAAGAAAGACGATTAGCGTTGTTAGTTAAGTTAAGCTAATACAAAAGAGCTTAGTCTGTACATGACATACAGGCTAAGCTCCCTTCATAAGGACTAATGATGTTTCAGATGCTCCAAGGTTTGCACAAATATTTGTTCAACATGATCATCATCCAAGGAATAATAAACCGTTTTTCCGACTTTTCGGCGTTTGACAATGCGCATATTCCGCAAGAAACGGAGCTGATGAGAAACTGCCGATTGACCCATATCGAGCACTTGAGTCAGATCATGAACACATAACTCGCTCTGCAACAGCGCATGAATGATTTTCACCCTAGTCGGATCTCCTAATGTTTTGAATAAATCCGCAATCTCAACCGCCCCGGAGTCATTAATCAGGTTCGCTTTTACGTGATCGACATCCGCTTCTGTTCCCAAGCAAGCTTCATCGCAGGCATCTTGGATGATTTTGTCCGTCAAAGTTCCCACCAACCAACTCTCTAATTTTGTTACCCATTATACCATGATCGTTAATTCAATACGATAATTGGTGAATCCTTGTACATTGTTGTGAAACATACAGGATAAACAAGGCTCAGGTGCATATTCTAAGGTTAAATTGGGTTTGACACTTCCACAAAATAGTTATAACATATGAGCAAGTATTCATATGTATTCTTATAGAGAGAAGGTTGACTAATGAAGGAATATCGGGTAAAAGGTCTCTCTTGTGGTAACTGCACCCTAGATCTGGAACGCCAGCTCCAGAAGCTGGATTATGGAGATTCGACAACTTTAAGCTATACAACGGGCAAATTAAAGCTCGATCCGCGTGTCTCCTTATCCTCCGTGGAGCGTATTTTGAAGATCGAGCATGCTTTTATCGATAAAAGCTTTGGAATGGCTGCTCCATCATCTGAAGGTGACCATCATACATGTTCAACTTCAGATCGCCATACACATAATCACGATCATGGACATGCACATGATCATGCGCATGATCCCGGACATGATCACGCCCATTCCCACGACAATAGCGATCACGATCATTCGCATAGTCATGCGCATGGAAATGCTGCAATGATGACGCTGCTGCTGATTTCAGCGATTATCTATAGTGTTACATTTATCGCTGGAGATTATTTTCGCAATGAGGTTTCTGTGAGTTTGTATCTGATTGCTACGGTCATGAGCGGTTATTCTACTTTCTTCCGGGGACTTCGAAACCTCAGTAAGCTTCGGTTTAATATCGATACTCTTATGACTATAGCACTGATTGGCGCCGTTGCGATTGAAGAATGGAAGGAAGCAGCGCTCGTTGCCATTCTGTTCGGCCTTAATGAATGGCTGGAAGGACTTGGAATGGAGAAGGCCAGGCGTTCGATGGAAGCCTTACTTAAAGTCGCGCCCAGTGAAGCTATTAAACTCGAAGATGGCGTTGAACTCATCGTCCCCATCGCAGCTCTGCAGCCGGGAGATTTAGTTATCGTTAAGCCAGGTGGAAAAATACCTTCAGATGGCATTGTCGAGGAAGGACGGAGTTCTGTCAACGAAGCAGCAATCACAGGGGAATCGATGCCCGTTGAGAAATCACCCGGTGAAGCTGTTTTTGGCGGGACCTTGAATAATGATGGCATTATACGCGTGCGGATTCTTAAAGCCTATACAGATTCATCACTTGCAGCAATCCTGCATTTGGTTGAAGAAGCTCAGGAAACGAAAACGCCTACAGAGCTGTTCATTAACCGGTTCGCCCGGTACTATACACCAATTATTATGGCTGTATCCGCACTTGTGATCGTTATCCCTCCCCTGTTCTTCAGCGGAGATTGGAATAAATGGCTGTATCAAGGGCTAGCCGTCCTGATTGTCGGATGCCCTTGCGCTCTTATTTTATCTTCGCCAATCGCGATCGTGTCCGGCATTACACGCAATGCACGTCATGGCATTCTCGTTAAAGGCGGCGTATTTCTCGAGCAGCTCGGCCGAATCGACACCTTGGCTTTTGACAAAACCGGCACGCTTACGAAAGGCGAGCCTCATGTCGTAAAATCAGTTGTTTATGATAAGGAGCAATTCCTTGCCTTTGCCGGAGCTATTGAGAAGACTTCCTCTCATCCGTTAGCCAAAGCGATCATGAAGGAAATCTCCCTGCATCCCGTCCAGCTTCCGGAAGTAGATGAAATGCAGACCATTTCTGGATGTGGAATCATGGCCCGTATTCATGGCAAATCATACTCCTTAGGAAATGAAGAGAGCGTATCCCATATCAACCTCTCATCCGAAAATCAAGCCGCCATTAACAGCCTCAAAGAAGAGGGACTCACACTGGTGCTGCTGGCAGATAACGAACGTCTGTTAGGGATTTTCGGCATCCAAGATGAAATACGCGCAGAGAGTAAAGCCGTTATCGGGCGGCTTCACCATATCGGCATCCGCAGGACGGTCATGCTGACCGGCGACCATCAGAAGACTGCTGAAAAGGTAGCGGCAATCGTTGGTGTAACCGACTTCTACAGCAATCTGCTGCCTGAGGACAAAGTGAATAAAATCAAAGAACTCTCCCGGCAAGGACACCAAGTCGCAATGATTGGTGACGGTATTAACGATTCGCCTGCACTTGCTTCCGCTAAATTAGGGATCGCTATGGGAAAAGGAACCGACAGCGCTATAGAAACAGCGGACATCGTACTTATGCAGGACCATCTGGGCAAGCTGCCGGAAGCAATTACTGTCGCCAAAAAGGTTAATCGGACCATTCGCTTCAATATATCGATTGCGCTGGCCTTGAAAATTATTGCCCTGCTTCTAACCATTCCCGGTTGGCTTACCCTCTGGATTGCGATTCTCTCCGACATGGGCGCAACCGTACTCGTGACGCTGATTAGTTTAACGATATTGATTGATCCTCGAAGAAATTAAGCTTCTTCCTCTTGAACAGCCTCTTGAGATGAGCTTCATCTTTAGGAGGCTGTTCGTTTTTAATCGTCCGATTCTTATTACTCGAACAAGGCTGGAATGTCCTCAAGCCGTTCGACGGTTTGATCAGGTAAATCGCCGTGACAGCTCAGATTCTGGTTCCGGGCATATCCTTGTCTCACCCATAAAGTCTGCATGCCGAGTGAATGCGCTGGAAGAATGTCATTATCGATTCGATCGCCTACCATAATGGCTTGTTCAGGCTGGCAGCCTGCTTCCTCCAATGCCTTTTGGTATAAACGAATATCCGGTTTGGCAAATCCGGCTTCAGCTGAAGCGCAAATGAGCGACAAAAAAGGAAGCAGCCCATACTGCTCGAGTCTGGCTTCTGTTCCAAGGCTTTGATTGGCGATAATTCCAATTTTATAATGCTGCGAGAGTTTCTCGAGTACAGAACGCGCTGCAGGGAAAGGCTCATCCAGATCCTTTCTGTATTTCATCCGGCTTCTGATAAATTCGCGATCCGTCTCTGATTCAACCAGCCTCTCCATAACGGTCCTCATCGGATGCTGATCAAGCTGCTGATACTGATCAATAAATCCAGCGGAAACTTGATCGAATGTGATGAAGTAGCCGAGCTCGTTCGCGAATTGAACGAATTGATTGATACTGTTATGTATGGGCAGCGTTTCATCAACCAAAGTCTCTCCTACGTCAAAAAAGATCCATTTTATTTTCCTGGGTGTCCAATTTCGAATAGCTGCCATCTCATTTGGCTCCTCTCTACTGACTGTAAGAAGTAACGAAAAAAAGACCTTCCCTTGGTGATTACGAGAAAGTCTCCGTTTGTACGGACGATTGAAAATTACTGCTGTCTGGAAATCGAAAAAGCTGATCCCAGCCGTGCCGCTGAGGATCAGCCCATCCTCTATAAGCTCGTAATCAATTTCTCATACTTACAAAACTCTCCAAGCGGATTCGAAGCCATCCCCATATAGGAATAGCCGCAGCTCCGATAGAATGCGTTTAGCTTCGGATTGTTGGCGATGCAATCGAGGCGGATACGGTCCTTGCCCGGGAAATGGATACCGGAACCAGCCCACCGGACGATGTGTTCGCCGAGTTTTGTCCCCGCTGCTGCACGGTTTATGTTGAGCCGATGGAGGTAAATCGAGGAACCGTGACCCTCATCCCCCCATAATTCCCGGTCCCATGCGCTCTCGCGCTGCATCAGCATAACCATTCCCATCAGAATGTTGTCTTGCATGAAAATATAAACCTCGCCGCGTTTGATCGCTTCAGGTGTGTTATGGGAATCTTCACCCTTCAAAAGTCCGTTCCACTGGGTAGAACCTGTGCTCTTAAGCCATTCAGCAGTGCTTATCAGAAGCTGCAATACAGCTTGGGTGTCCTCCGGCTTTGCTTGGAAAGCTTTGGTCGTCGCGTTTAACTGGCCAAGATGATCGGTGCGGGTAAAGGTTGACATGCGAGCAGCCTCCTACTAGATGGAATGATTCTCTTATTATACCCTTTTACAATTGGCTATGTTAAATCTTATTGTTGATTTTAGGTCAAAAGCAAACCACCTTCCTAAAAAAGGCGGTTAATTGAACTATCATGTTCGTTAGATGAATCGTTTAAGTGCATCATAAACTTATGTAGTGAATATTAGCGGTAACCAGAAGCATTGGCTGGTTTGCCTGCATCCTGCACTTCTACGAGATACCGCCAGCAGTCTGGCTGTGAGCCGTCAAGATCATAAAAACCATACACCTGTGCGAGCTTACCGCTTGAAACAGAGTGACCGTTCCACCTTGCAGCTTCCAGATCTCCTGCCAGCGCGGCAATGGCTCGCCCTACAAAACGGGGCGATTCCGAGATGATGAAATGAGGTTCCTTCGCAGTGGCATCACGCCAGGTTTCTTCCTTAACACCATAGTGATCAAGCATAATTTCAGAACGCATCCAACCTGGTGTCACTGCTACTGCGGTGCATTTGTATGGTGAAAGTTCATGGGATAAAGACTGAGCCATACGAATGACAGACGTCTTGGCTAAATCGTAGAACAGTGATAAACGGTAGTTTTTATCGTTGTATTCTGCCGTGCCGTCGTGCGTCCTGTCACATAAACAGTGGCCCCAGCCGCTCCTAATTCGATAGCTATTCCTCTACCAGCGCCGCGTGTTGCACCTGCCACCAAGGCCACTTTTCCATTTAGAGGTTTCATGATCTGTTACTCCTTTCGTTGATCCCCTTATACAATTAGGAGTCTCTCTTATGCAGCAGAATAATTTCTTTAGCCGTGATATCCCGCTTCTCCTCTGTAATATATTGACGTTTCTTCAGAATTACCCGGATGGAATCACCTGACTTGAAATGCTGCACGCCCAGGGGATTCCCGGCTTCATCCTGAAATTTCGTTTCTTCTGTGAGCAGCACGCTGCAAATATAACCGATATCATTTATTGCTCCACTTTTGTTCTTGTTGACTTCTTCTGAGCAATCCACTTGAAATCGGTTCGATTCCACGCTGTCAATATTTGTGTCAAATGACTCAATAGGATTGCAGCCCCGAATGTACAAGGCAACAATGACAAGCACGAATGCCAAAGCGAGCAGCAGAACCAATCTCTTTTTATTCAATGTAAGAATCCCCCTTCGCCATCTATCTAATTTCATGGACGTTCGATAAAGGCAAAAGTTGCATTCCCTAATAAAATCTCTCTTGATTATCATGGGACAAATTAATCGGTAAATAGAATAGTTCATAAGTATTATCAGTATCTGTCAGGAGGCTTCATTCTAATGTCAAATAGTCAGACGTTTGTTATGGTAGTTATCCCGCTTTCCGAAGTAAAGAAATTTGTTATCATTGATCTTGCAGCAGGAACCGCCATTTATTATCTGCTCAAGCTGCCGCTTCATTCCTTCCTTGCCGCATCTGCCGGAAGCATGGTCGGGCCTCTGCTTATCCGGCAAACGTTAAAGCTAAGACGTACTAAGTAAGTTATCCTCGCGGTACCATTCTGCTTGCGTACGGAACATGGCTGCGTAGACACCGTTTGCCGCAAGCAGGGTATCATGTGAACCTTCCTCTGCCAGAACGCCATCCCGAAGGACAAGAATTCGGTCGGAGAATCGCGCCCAGCCAAGTCGATGAGATACGAACAGCACCGTTCTTCCTTGAGCGATATCACGAAGTGATTGGTACAAATCCGTCTCGTGCTGGGGATCAATAGCTGCCGTAGGTTCATCGAGAACAAGCAATTGAGCATCTCGCAGCGCTGCCCTAGCTATAGCCAGACGCTGCCACTGTCCGCCGCTTAGCTCGCGACCGCCCCCGGACAGCTGCCCGACCCTGGCATCCAATCCGCCGACTAAGACTGCCAATTCAGCTGCACCTCCATTGCGGAGTGCTTCCAGCAGCCTCGTTTCATTAAGAATTTCATCAGGCAATCCGAATGCTATATTATCACGCAGCGAAGTCTCATACCGGATGAAATCCTGGAACGCGGCAGACATGCGGCGCCGCAGCAGTACGGGGTCCAGCTCTGTAAGATCAACTCCATCCCAAGTAATACGGCCCTTTGTCGGCCGATACAGACCAAGCAGCAGCTTGACGAGTGTACTCTTCCCCGCTCCATTTTCTCCAACTAACGCAACCGTTTCACCAGGCTTCAAAGTAAAAGAAAGCTGCTGCAGCACCGCTTCCTCTGCGCCATCATACTGATAGGAGACATTTTCAAATGTAACCGCTCCTTCGGATCCGGGGACTTTGAGCTTCAATTTCTTCGATTCACTCTCGCAAGCCTGCTTGTTCTCTTGAAGAAAGTCGACTAAATCGATGATTTTCATGCTTTGAATATAGATCTTGCCGATTGGAAAAGCCATTCTGGAAGAGATCGCATAAGCCTGCCGCATCGCCTGAATGATAACTACGACAGCTCCAGCTGATATTCCGCCTGATTTTAACGACAGCACGAGCCAAGTAATTCCACCAAAGAGACCACATATTTGCAGGGATGATGCAAGAATGCCGCGACGAATCTCACTTCGATTGGCATTCATTCGCATGGACAGTGATTCCTTCATCCCTTCGCTCCATTTGTGAATCAAATAGTCCATGGAGCCCGAAAGGCGCATATCTCTTATCGTATTCGGCCTGATAATCATATCCCGCAGATAATCAGACTCTCTTCCGGGTCTCGTTAATTCCCGGTTAAGCCTTCGTTTCACTAGGTCAGATTCAAGCCTGATGAGGAAGGAAAACATGAACACAACAGCGAGAATTCCGCTAACGAGGGGAGCAGACATCCAGACAAACGTCAGAAGCCCGACTAACTCAAACAACAAACGCAGAATATCAATGATATGCTGCAGGATACCGAGCAAATCAGTACCGGCAGCAAGCTGCGCTCTTTGCAAACGGTCGTAATAATCGGCTTGATCCATTCTCGCAAGCGGAACCTGAACCGCACTCTTATGTACTTCTGACTGAATAAATTGCGAGGCTCGAGCTCGAAGCCTGGAATCAGCGAGGTTCTGCAGCGAACCAAGCACGACTCTGAGTACCGCATACCCGATAAATAGAGTAATCGGTACCCAAGCTTGCAGGAATAAGGCTACCCATCGCCTCTCTCCTGCTCCTTCTATGAATAGATCGATAAGATTTCTTTGAGCGGAGCAGCTTCCAATGACCAACAATCCAAGCAGGAAAGGTATTCCCAGCCATATCGTCGTCGCCAAAGGCATCCTTCGCCAAATTCGGTACAGCAGGTTAAGAACATGACGAATCATCCGCATGCTTGTGCTGTTAATCTTTAATTCCTCCCCTTTACACGTACCAGGATGCTTGCAGTTGAAACATTTTGCTATATTCTCCTTCCTGACTCATCAGCTCAGCATGAGTTCCCCGTTCAACGACACGTCCCTGCTTCAAAACAAAAATAACATCAGCGAGCTTAGCCGCTCCAAGCCTATGAGTGACTAGAAGTGCCGATCGGCCTCGCGTTACCCGCAGAAACAAGTCAAATGCATCCCGCTCTGCCTGCGGATCAAGCGCTGCAGTAGGCTCATCGAAAAAAACGAACGCGGAATCGCGAAGCAAGCTGCGAGCCGTTGCAATACGCTGCCATTCACCGCCTGAGGGTTCAATCCCCCCAAATGCAGTACCCAGCTGCATATCCAAATGACCAAATTTACTTCCCGCCGTATCCAAGCTGCCTTGCAAAATGCTGTCCTGCTCCATTGCGGAGAGCTTACCGAGCGCAAGATTCTCACGCAGAGTAAGATAGAAGCGGGAGAAGTCCTGAAAAACCGCCGATAAGTGTCCTGAAGCAAAAGAATTCTCTGAATGATGCGCCCCGTCCTTGCCCCACTCCATAACTCCACCGGTCGGTTCGTACAAACCGGTCAGCAGCTTAACCAGCGTTGACTTGCCTGAACCATTCTCCCCTACTAATGCCGCACGGCAGCCTGATGGGATCGTTAAACTTACGCCGCATATTGTGTCGCGCTCTGCCCCAGGGTATCGGTAGCTAATATCCCGGACCTGCAGGGCCAAGCCGTTTCCAGCCGCACACTCGCCCGCTACCTCTATCGTTCGATCCTCTTCGAGCTCCATGAAATCGTGGAAATCCTCCCACCTCATGAAGTATTTTCGCATCGATGCACCTTGTCCTATTAAGTTAGGCAGCTGTGAGAATAACATTGTCATCGCTAAGAATAGAAGAGTACAATCGCCAGAAGTCAGTTGATGTGCACCAGGAAAGATAATAATTATAGCTAAGAGCAAACCGCTCAGAAGCGCCATTAATAGTTCAGGCAGCAGCTTGCGAAACTCTGAGGTTTTGACGAAAGACCACTGCTGCTCGGACTGCTCTTCATACAAGGAGGTCCATCGTGAAGTCAGCAAGCGGGCGAGCCCAAACAACCGGATTTCTTTCGCGGCAGCCCGTTTGGTCATTAGATCGGAATAATGATGAAGCACCCGCCGTTCTTCCGTTTGATTTCGTGTAAGCCCTTCAAGCTGCTCAGCGGATTTATTGGAAACATGCATGAAAAAGATTGCTGCAGCACCTAGAATAACAATTGGAATCCATTGGCCGTAGACTAATAAGAGGGCGATAATAATAATGAATTGAAGGAAGAGCTGCACCATTTGGAATCCGGTAATAACCGTATCATGATGGGATACCTGCTGTGCACGATCGAGGAGATTTTTTGTAGCCGGCCTTTCAAGAGATGCAAAAGGAAGAGCAGCATTCTTCTGCATAATCAGCCGTTGCTCTACGAGAGGACCAATTTCCATCAGTCTTGTCATTGCCATAGGCACAGGAACTCCAAGCGCAATATTGCCGATTACCATAAGCAAGGCCAGCTCGGCAGCGACAATAAGAATCGTAACTATAGAATCCGGTGCCTCCCAAGCTTGAATGCGGTCCACTAATGTTTTGATCAGCCACATTTCCACGGGTATGATGGGAACAGACAGAAGTAAAGCCGCAGCCAACACCCATACAGGGCGTCTTTCAATCCGATATAACAGGACAACCGAATGGGTAAATGCTCTTACATATTTTATCATATTCGCTCCTTCCTCTATAAAGCAGCACGATTAAATATATAGGATTTTTCCCCAAAATTGTAGACTTATATTGATCCTGCATTTATACTATGATTATAGGGAGCCGAAAGTAGGCACCCTGTATTTGAACCCACCTAAATTTAATGAGACGCCTTCCGGGTGTCTCTTTTTCATTCCTTAGAGCTGAAGCCGGCAGCAAAAACAACCGAAAGCGGCCTTATGGCAGCTTCCGGTTGTTGATTTAAACAAGCACTAATCTGATTTTTTCGCCAAAGTGATGACCATTACGATCAGCATGAGTAACTGAATGAGAAGCTCTGCGCTCATTTCATTACCTCCATGATATTCATAATGCTCCTTCGCCTCCGGCTTCTCCTCTTTAGTTACAAGATAACGTCTCCCGCTATATAGATATTCGTGATCATGCAAACTTATGACTCCTAAGCTGAATCTTCCCCTATCCCCGTTTAGTTTGTAATCAAAATTCCAATCGCATATAATACATTTTATATATCTGTGTAACTCTACTACAATCGAATAGAGTTACACCTTTTTAAGAGGAGCAGCTAATCATGAAGCCTTATGAAGAACAAAGTAAAAATGACATCGCTAACCGACGATCATTTGCCGTACGATTGAACATGTTTTTTGTCCTGACCTTCTTATTATTCAGCACGCTGATCGTGCGGCTGGCGATTTTGCAGTTCGTTGATGGCCCGAAGCTGCAGGAACAATTCGATGATTTGAGCACCAAGCCTATCAAAATCCCGCCGATCCGCGGTAACATTCTGGATTCAACAGGCTCCCGTATTGCATACTCTACCTCAACCCAGTCCCTATATTTCACCATTCAACCTAAATTTAAAGAGGAAGATGCGGATAAACTTGCCCAAAAGCTAGAAGCGGTGTTCACTAAATACGGCAATCCTCAGAAAGCATTAACATTAGAAGAAATCAAGAAACGAATGGACATGGATCATATTCAAAATACCTACTCCGTTCCAAGAAGGATCAAGGTAGGACTCTCGAATGCAGAAATCGCAATCTTCTCTGAGAATCAGGAACAGTATCCAGGCATTGATATTGTTGAAGAAAGTGTTCGTAACTATGAACAAGATAAAGTTGCTGTACAGTTAGTCGGCTATCTCAAGAAATACAGAGGCGTCCGCGAATCGATGAGTAAATATGAGAAAATCCAGGAAGAAGACGATCCGAAGCTTCAATATACAGATGATGAAGATGTCGGGGTGGACGGCCTCGAATATTTGTACCAAGACCTGCTGCGCGGGGAGAATGGAATCAAATTATATCCGGTTAATGCCCAGAACAGTATCGTCGGTCCCCCAACTATAACCCCTCCGGTAAAGGGCGATGATATCTACCTCACATTCAATAAGAATGTGCAGCTGAAGACGCAGCAGGCGATTACGGAGCATCTTGATTTCCTGCATCATTCCAACTCCAAACCTTGGAACGATGGCAATGATGCCACTACCGGATATGCCGTTGCAATGGAAGTGCAGACAGGCAAGGTCGTCGCAATGGCAAGCATGCCGGATTATGATCCGAACGTGTGGTCAGGCGGTTCGATTACGACGAAGGAATTGAAGGATATCACTTATTTTCAATCCAATGGCACGATTCGCCAATCCTACCCGCCTTATGAGGATGAGAAAGAACGCAACCGTCACCCTTCATCTATGGTGCCGCTTGGCTCGACTCAGAAACCGTTGTCCGTTCTTGTAGGACTGAAAGAAGGCTTATTCACTACAAATTCGATTTATAACGATACAGGAATCTTTGCATTCGGCCGGAAGGGATCCCAGGTTTATATACACAACTCTTCCAACCATGCTTATGGCAAGATTGATCCTGCTGAAGCGATTGCCCACTCTTCCAATACCTTCATGTCTTCGGAGGTAGGAAACAAATTATATATGAAATACAAAGGCGACAAAGGCGTCGATGTGTGGGACAACTACATGAAACAGTTTGGCCTTGGGGTGACCACTGAAAGTGGACTGCCAGGAGAAAGCAGCGGCGTTATCGACTATTATCACGAGGTTGAGACCGGCAGCGCCCAGTCAGCTCTAGTCAGGGCTTCCTTTGGCCAACAGGCCAAATATACAACGCTTCAGCTGGCTCAATATGCAGCTATGCTGGGTAACCGCGGGAAACGGCTGCAGCCTCAATTTGTAAATAAAGTCGTAGATGCAAGGGGCGCAACTGTACAAACTTTCTCCCCGAAGGTACTGAATACCGTCACTCTGCCGGATTCTTATTGGAATGAAATCTACGACGGAATGGGCAAAGTTTCGGTGCAAGGCTTTGAAGGCTTTAAGTATAAATTCCTTCGGAAGACCGGTACTTCTGAGCAAGATGTCGGTAACCGTAAAAAGGTGGAAAATTCCGTATTTATCGCCTTGGCCCCTGCCGAGAATCCCGTACTCGCGGTGGCAGTCGTGGTCCCCGATGGCGGATTCGGCGCTTATGGCGCAGCTCCAATTGCAAGACAGATCTTCGATGCCTATGACCAATATGTTGGCTTGGACGGCACTCCTCACCCTGGACTCGCTCTAACGACAGAGAAGTGAGTATAATAATCGATAGACGGATTAAGAAACCGGAAGTGCTCAAACGGCGCTTCCGGTTTCTTTGTTACTGTGGGCATCCATAGATTCTATCCTTCAAGTCTTTATCCTCAATCCATAATTGTGAGCTATCGACAACTTCATGCTCATTCTCATAGAACCTTGCATGTCCACCGAATCCAGCACCTAACCATTGATCCACTTTTAGACGCGTGTAAATGGTAATTGTTGCATAGAAAAAACAACCTATGCCATCATGCTCAGGTTGTTTGGAAGTCACGATTCCTGTAAGACCGTTCGCTGTTTATCTAAGGAAATAATACCAATAGGCAACGTGCACACAATCATACATGTCCGAGCATGGAGGGATGGATTCACAGAACATGGCATCAGCCTTGCTTGGGGAAGATACACTGACAGCGACAATAAAGGTTACCGCCAGCACTCCGACAACTAATTTATTGCGTAGTATTTTCAGCATTACATTGACCTCCTTTCACAAGGAAATGATTAATACTTGAACATTTTACCATCTCCTATTGCGGCCCAGACAGTTACTGGAGTAACCAGATTCCACTCCATTGTAGTTACTGGAGTCATATGCACGGATCGTCATTACTCCCGATTCTCTTCCCGAAGCGGTCTGGCATCAAGCGGAATGCGATTGATTTTCAGATCCAGATAATAAACATCAAACGAACCCTTATAGCGAAAGACAGGACCGAAGAGCGGATTGTCAATTTGAACTGAAATTTTGAATTGCTCCTCCCAATCGTCATACCATTCACATACCTCGGCTGTACCTGTGAACCACCGCGGGAATCGAAATTGAAGCCAGCCTTCGTAGAAACGCTGCTCACCCGATCGAATTCGTATGCCTCCGTTCTCTCCTGCAGATAAATCAAGGTCCACTGCCAGATGCTGTTTGTTGCCCAAATAATCCACGATCGCTGCACGCTCCGAACTATATATCATCGTTGCGTCGAACTGTCTAATCGCTTTGGGAAACTTAAACTTCCGATTCCAAGTCACCGTCTCCCTGCCAAAGCGATCCTTATAGGCAAAATTCTCAATGGTGAAAGGAACCCGCTCGCCCCCTTGCGGAAACATGATATTCCTGGTTGTGCCTAAATATAGAGGCAGTGCCGCCCATTTCGCGAACCAAACGGAGTCCATGATACCATGTCCAATCGATGAGATCCGATCTGTACTATTAAAGCCGAACCGCTGCTGAATGCGGGGATGAAGCTTCTTAAACTCACTGCCCATCACCTGCTCATATATGGACGCCATTTAATAGACCTCCCCCTTGATACTTGTGCGTATTTCCGGCCGAATAGGCTTCCTTGAACACCGGCTGGCCTGCGGTAGATCGAGTCCCGACCACCCTGCTACCAAGCAGAATCCAATCATTGGAACACTAAGCGTCAATGGATTAAACGGTGCTTGCAGCAGGTCAGGATTCTTAAACAGAGCAGCACCGGCAAGAGCCAGCAGAGCAGTGATCTGCAGCTTATAGATCCCCGCCTTCCTATGCCCTAGCACGGCAATCACTCCAATGCCAATTTCAGCAATTCCTAGCAGCTGAAGAACCTGTGCTTCCCAACCTCCGAACCAACCCGTATGCTGTAAAATCACGAGTTCACCCGCTTGAGGGTATACAATCTTCGGAATCAGCCCCTCATACAGCCAAAGGAGTGATATCATTAGGACACTGAAATAATGGATAACCGTCCGCTGCAGACTAACCGCAGGAGGGATGTTTTTCTCCAGCCAGATTCGCAAGCAATCGAAGCTCCAAGCCGTAGCAAACCCGAACAGCGGGCGAAAGAATAGGTAATCAAACCACCTGCCAATCACACCGCAGCGCGTCTGGTAATCATACCGGGTTGAGAAGGTCATCCCCTCCCCATTCTGCATGTATTTCCAGTAACCGCCTCCCTTATGGATAAGCGATAAGTACTGATCTGATCCGAAGGTTAATACCGATAGCCGCTTACGGCCATCAGTTCCTTCATAATCGCTTGCTTTTGTGATGCCTGTGCCCGCAATCGCAAGCCCGAATCCGATCCGCGTCTGATAGCGAAAACGCTGCTCCCTTTCTCCTTCTCCCCGAGGTAAGTATTCAATTTTGGAAAAGCGAAGATCCCATTGCTCATGTAACTCCGGCGTCTGTGTCCGCTCCCAAAGAGAATCGATATCCGTCTTGATATCGATTTCAACGTAGATAGACTTTCTTCTCATTCCTTCACCTCCCAACCGATTTGATCCCCGTGTTCAATAAATCTTTCCCTCAGTTCCTTAGATGGCACTAGACAAGTCTTATCCTTCCTAAACCAACGATGCCTATGGCCTGCGACCTGGTCATATACCCAATCTCGAATAAAGGTCGGAACAACTTTAAAACCATAGAATGGAGCCCAAAAACTTCCTAAATGCCGAAGTACATGAAGTGCGGCTTCAGACTTTGTGAATGTCGCGTAGCTTGTCATCATGACAAAAGTGTTCAAATCATTCTGCGGGAGTCTTCGCTGCAGAAGCAGCGCCTGTCCCACCTGTGATTGTATAGAAGCAAAGCGAAATCGCTTATCGGTATCCCGCTTAACGACGAATTTGGTAATCGTATGGCAAAGGGAACACTCACCATCAATTAGCAGTACAATCGGCTCGGCATTCTCCGTTCTATGCAGCACTTTCTGCTTGACTTTCCCCTTACTATGCAGCACATTTGAATCGGCTTTCTCCGTTCTAAGGTGATGATTCATAGCTATCGTGCCTCCTCTCACAGCTTCATTCTAGCTCTAAACCAACTATTTGCTCAGTTCCAACTTTCGTAGGTCCAACGAAAAAAGAGGTACTACATGATGTAGTACCCTGCGGTATTCATTGTGGTATCTCTATTGATAACCAATTGGTCTTATTGATATCCTACTGATCTCTACTGATATTTCTTATTGGTATCCCTTATTGATACCCTATTGGTATCCCTTATTGAGATCTCATATCGATACCTCATTTTGATATCTCATATTGATATCTCATATTGATATCTCATATTGATACCTCATATTGATACCTGATTGGTCTTTTGGTATCTCTATTGACATCCATTGTGGTATACCTTATCGCTACTCAATATGGCGAAATTCAAGATGCGCCTAAATTATACCCAATTTTGCAAATTATTTACTTTTATTTTCTTGAATTGAGCCCTCACCTTAGCGTGTCGAGTCGATCTTCAACTTAACCCCCTTCTGCACATTAAGCCCGAGAAAGCTATACTGGATTTCATACAGTTAAATACTAATTTTTTCGCTATTTCTGCATCTATACTGGATTTCGTACAGCTATATAGCCAAAATGAGCTGCTGGAGAGCAAATTTCTCAATAATAAATGGATATTTACAGTATAGAGAATCATAGAAGCATACCATATCTAAATAACTGTATTTTTCCAGTTTAGATAAGGAGTACGCATAAATGCATGGAGTTTATGCGTTCTTGGTTTGTATGGGAATGACTATTTGAGCAGGATGTGCAAATTACGAGGAGTAACACGTATTACGTCATGCTGAGCATGCTGACATAACTACGCATATAGCGAGCGGTCTTATATTGGATGAAAGATTATTTTGAATAGGATGCTCATTTGATGAGTGGGGCTATAGGATGTTGTGTTGCGCATACTGGCATAGCTACGCGTATAGCGAGCGGTCTTATATTGGATGAAAGTTCATTTTGAATAGGACGCTCATTTGATGAGTGGGATTATAGGACGTCATGCTGCGCATACTGACATAGCTGCGCGTATAGCGAGCGGTCTTATTTTTGCATGAGAGGTACGATTGAATTTAGGATAATCAGTTAGTGAGTGGGGTTATAGGATGTCATGCTGCGCATACTGACATAGCTACGCATATAGCGAGCGGTCTTATATTGGATGAAAGTTCATTTTGAATAGGACGCTCATTTGATGAGTGGGGTTATAGGATGTCATGCTGCGCATACTGACATAGCTACGCATATAGCGAGCGGTCTTATATTGGATGAAAGTTCATTTTTAATAGGACGCTCATTTGATGAGTGGGATTATAGGAAGTTGTGTTGCGCATATTGGCATAGCTGCGCGTAAAGCGAGCGGTCTTATTTTTGCATGAGAGGTACGATTGAATTTAGGATAATCAGTTAGTGAGTGGGGCTATAGGACGTCATGCTGCGCATACTGACATAGCTGCGCGTATAGCGAGCGGTCTTATTTTGCAAGCGTTTTTCTTTGCCCAGAACGCTTGAAGTGGTTAGAGTGTTATTTTGCATGATAGGTTCGGTGTGCCTAGGATGCTCGTTTGGCAGTGGGATCATAGGAGGTCGTGTTGTGCATAATGCCAGTCTACGCGTATAGCGAGCGGCTTTATTTTGCTCGAGTCTTTACGAATTACTCCCGGCTTGCGTGTATTGGCATTTAAAAATAGCCCAGCATGCTTCACGATTATGGACGGCGGGCATTCGTTCAAAATAACCCTTTGCGCTTCACTTTCTTCACTGCTTCTTTACTGCTCTTCACACCGAGCTTTTTCAGCATTTTATTTACTTGGTTCTTCAGTGTGCTCTCGGCTTTGTACAGCTTCTTCTCAATCTCGGGCTGCGTGTAGCCCTCTTCGATGAGCTCGAACACTTCCCTCTCAGCAGAAGTTAGTTCCTTGAGCTGCTCCTCCCTCTTCAATCTCGTAAACTCCTTTAACAATGCTTCCATCGCATTAGGATGATGATAGGCGTCTCTTATCGCATGCGGCAGCGCTTTGAAATTGCTCTTCTCAATATAGTTAACAGCTCCGGCCGTGAAGGACTGCGTCATGACCTGTTCGTCGGTCAAAGAGGACAGCATGATGATTTTGGCAGGATGAAGCTCGAGCATTTCTATGGCTGTATGGATGCCATCAAGCTGACTGCCGTTTAGCTGAATATCCATGAGAACCACATCAAATGCAATTGTCCGAGCAAGCTGGATAGCTTCGGTTGAATCCGTTGCTGCACCTACGATAAGAAGATCCTCTTCCTTATTGAGAAAGACGGTTATCGCTTTAATCCAATCCGGATCATCCTCGACAAGGACCACTTTAATATGATTCATCTGCGTTCCTCCTGGTTCATTTGCAAGATTTTCTTGCGTGAGAAATAAAGCTTGACAAGTGTGCCTTCATTCTCCCTGCTCGACATTTCTACCGATCCGCCGCTCTTCTGCATCACATTGTACACATAAGAGAGACCAAGCCCAAAGTTCCGCGACTGATTCTTCGTACTGTAGAAAGGTTCAAACACGCGGGCAAGCTGCTCAGCGGTCATTCCTTTCCCGCTGTCTTGTATGCATAGTGTAACCCCCTGTTTAATCGCATCCAGGGAAATCTGCATCATCCCGCCGCCTGGCATCGCTTCGAGTGCGTTCATCAGCAGATTCCCCATCACTTCTTTCATATGGACCGCGTCGCACAAAAGAACAGGATGGCAGCAATAACTTGATATAAAGACAATACCGCGAGCTTCGAGTACCTGCCGATGCTGCTCCAAACATTCTGCAACGAGCACGTCCAATCGACATGGGGCTTCGTGTAAAATAATATCCTTCATCTGGCTGTGAATACGAGTCACCATCGCCATCATATGCTCGGAAGCATTCGCGATAATTTGCAGCTGCTGCATGGATTCCTCGTCAGCTATATTTGCTTTGAGATTCTCAGAGCTTATGGCGATTTTGCCAATCTCATTCTTGATGGTGTGGTTTAGAAGCGTCGTTCCAGAGCTGACCGCCTTCATAGCACTCTCCAGCGGGTCTCTCTCGAATCGCAGCTTCACACCAAGCACTCCATAGATGAAGGAGCACAGCAGCGCCACGGTTAACGAGTAGATAATGAATACCGATACATACCGGAAGAAATGAAAATCCGGAGACACTACATTGGCCACATTAATCAGCACAAGTACTGCGAGCAGTGTCGGTACAATTATGACGGTAGCAACGAAACGATTACGTTTCTTGCTGCGATTCGCTTCTTTCCAAAGTGATTTGAGAAGCAAGTAGCAGGAGAACAGATAATAAGGGGCTGCCCATAGAAGCAGGAATAGGTTGAAGTTGTTCATCGGGACAGGAGAAATTGATGTCCATAGCAGCATCGACATCACGGGGATGAAGCCTATAGCTTTAAAATACCGTCTGACCCGGGGACTTGGATACAGTTCAGAATAAACCACACTGAAAATGAAAACCCCATAAGGCGTTAATGTGTGATTAAGATAGGTGACAGCACTCAGCAAGCCGTCAAGCGACTGCTCGGTCAGCCAATCCGACAAGCCGCCAATTGAGGCACTGGTCAAGAAGAATGCTGCCCAACGATTCGTTTCGTTCCGGTGATTGTTGATAAGCAGGATAACAGCTGCTGCAAGCAGCGCGAAGAAATAATACAGCATCGGGCACCGCCCTATTAAGAAAATGATAATGGCATCGACTCATCTAATTCTACTAAGTAATAGCTGTATCTCCATCCGTTACTTGGTTCAAGATCGTATTCAACGTTAAGGAAAGGTTCGATCCCCGTTTCGGATGGATGAACGGATCTCTCCCTCGGAAGTAGTGCGGATGCCCGCCCAGAACAGTAATCGTATTGATATAACCAGGCGCATATTTGCGGCGATCCCAGTACAATAAGCCAAATCGGTTCTTATTCCATCCACCCCAGCTGCCGATTCGGGTAATCGGATCGCTGCGTTTGCCTTCCTCATCTACAGAGAAATAATAACTGACCTTGCTGCGAAAATCCGGATGTATCGGCTGTTTCGGTGAACCCACTTGAATAACCCGGCAGTCCGAAATAACCCCTTGTGTACAAAGCAAAGAGGCACCCAGATAAGCTGCAACACCGCCACCGCTGTGACCGATAAATAAGGCAGGACGTCCATCGGATAGCCGCCTGACCTGATCTGCAATCGCCTTCCCGCCGGCTCGGACAGCCGTCCCGAGCCGGGATAAATCCTTGCCTACAGCAGCGATTTGACGCAGCATGCTTTGTGTATGGTCGCCGTATGGAAACAGTGAACGAATGATGGGATCCCGGCCAGATTCATGGAATCTTCGCTGCAGCTCGTGGGTGCAATCATTAAAAATGCTGGGTGTAGAGCCTACGCCGGCAACCAAGAAAATATCCCATTCCATTGCAAGTTCTGTTTGGATCATAATCATACCGCCTTATTCGCCTTTTTGCCGGCAGATCTGCCGCGCATTAGGTTAGTATGCGGTGGTGGAATACCGAACATTCATGATGTACAACATTAATCTCTAGGATAATTCACCTGCATGATATCCATGAATGGAACTTTCGTAATAGCTCCGAGATGTCTAATATGTACTTTACCGGTTCGTGAATCCATCTCCACAATTTGACCGCGTACAGGCTCTTCCGCGCCCCATACCGTCAGCACAATCTCTGAATCTTCCTGCTTGGCTTCAACTAACTGATTACCGAGCTCCTCGAGCACAAACTCGTCTCTTGTCGGTCGTTTTGGTACCTTGCCTTTAGCCACTGAAATGTCCCCCTGCATATTAGCTTGAACTTATAAATATACCCGAAATCATGCTCAATGGCAACTAATAATCGCATTCTTCAAGTCATCCGAATGGCGCAAGCACGCTCATAACTTCCTCCAGACACTGCGACAGCTACCGATATTGATGAAACCGATTCTTATAATCGACTCCACTGCTTGATTGAAAGAAGTGAATAAACTATACTTTCTGATAGGTTAATTGCCTGAATGAACGATAGCCATATACAAGGAGGCCACGTGCCATGACCGATTCCAAGCCCGTCTACTCTCGCAGCATTTCGAAGGTGCGCTCCGCACATATCAATATTATAAGCCCGAAGCATCAGAACAGCTTTATTCTGGAAAATGGCCAATTTGAAGAGAATGATCCCTTTCTTTTTTTAGCTGAGGACTGGTTTGAGAGAGGTTCATTCGACGTCCATCCTCACCGCGGCATCGAGACCGTTACCTATGTCATGGAAGGTAAGCTGGAGCATTATGACAACACTTCATCGGAGAAAGACGAACTGCTCGCAGGCGATGCGCAGTGGATGACAGCAGGCCGGGGCGTCATTCATAAAGAAGATCCCGCGGATGGCGAACGTGTACATTCACTGCAGTTATGGGTCAATCTGCCAAGCAAGGACAAAATGACAGTCCCGCGCTATCAGAATCTCCGGAGTGCCAATATGCCCATACGGACTGAGAAAGGTGCTGTTATCCGCGTATTCTCGGGTTCATCAGGCGATGTACATTCGCCCACCAAGAACTATGTTCCGGTTACAATGGTGGAGCTTACTTTGGAGCCAGGAGCTGCAGTGAAGCAGGATTTACCGGGATCATATAACGGATTTCTCTATGTCCTGGAAGGTGAAGGGCTGTTTGGAAGTGAGAATACGAAGGGTGCCAAACGACAAGTCCTGCATCTCAGCCGTTCGGAGAATTACGAAGCAAGCGAGGTTGCCATTACAGCTGTAACGGGTCTTCGCGTCTTGTTATACGCCGGAGAGCCGCTCCGCGAACCGATCGCTGCTTATGGCCCATTCGTCATGAACACAGAGGAACAGATTCGCGAAGCTTTTCATGATTATCAGAATGGAAAATTTGCATAGAGCACGGTAAGCTTCTTACTCCCTGTCCATGTCTTCATTAATTACGAAGTCATCTACAGGGAGATTTTGTATATCCAACCTTAGAAGGTTGAATCGGCCGCACCAACCGTTTCACTTACTACGGCAGATATCCGTTTGCCGGCCCGCCATGTAACCCATGCACTTCCCGCATATAGACAAGCACTCGTGTAGAACAGCACGTCGATCGTCAGCCAATCAATCATATAGCCGCCAATGATAACTGCGAAGCCTGATGCCACCGAAGTCCAGAAATGAAACGCACCGATTACAATACCGCGCTCCCCCCGTTTGCTGTGGTCGGCAATCAGCAGCCGTTCACTCATTTTTTGCATCGCATTGCATATGCCCATCAGCAATTGAAGAACAAGCACCCACGAGTATGCCTCCAGCCAAGGGAAAAGAATCATAGCGATCATCATCCCAACCGAGCTTAATGTCAGCAGCCCCATTCCATGCCGGTCCAGACGCGGTGCCAGCCACTGTGACACCGCAGCAGAGCTGATTGTAAATACCGCGAAAGCAAGTCCGTATTTCGAGTAACTATTGCCCAGATTCTTTAGAAACAACAGATAATACGGGTAAATCATCCCCGCAGCCAGCGTCACGATGCTTTGCGAGCGAATCAGCCATCTAACATTCAAGTCTGTCTACTCCCCTTTGTAGTCCATATAAAAGTAGTTCATAAACAAATGATCGGGGTCAACCTGTTCTTTCTTTAGAAAAACTCCCTATGCCCAGCATATATCGTTTGAAATTGATCAAGCCGCGGATAAGCAATATAGGGCAAATAGTACGTTCCATGGTGCTTAATCAGCCTGTCCAGCACGGCTTGAATACCGATCCGCACCTTGGCCTGACCCTGCTCTGAGAGAGGTACGTGGAACAAACAAACGAGTGCAAACATATCAGCCGTCGCATAAGAAAGCGCCGCTTCCTCATCTTGATTGACATATCGAACCGTAATGTTGAGCAGATTCAAGTTCTCGGCCAGCAGAACCTCCCTGAAATCCTTCATAAATCCTGAAAACGCCTGAACCGGGACAAAATATTCCTGCAGAACGTCATTGCTTCCAGCCGTATTGTATTCCATAAACTCCGACTCCGAGCGCATCGCATTATTTCGAGAGATCAGAGTGCCCTGGCTGTTCATGAAAAATGTTTTTTGCAAATTCCACATCGTATTTTTGCCCCAGTCAAAATGCCGGTTCAGAGCAAACATCAGCTTGGCTGGAAGGACACCCTTTTCACGAATATTCAACTTGTCATGACCCTCTAAGGGAACAGATCGGTCCAGAACATAATTGATAGCGTACATATCGGTCAAAAAATGCTCCGGCGCTGCCGAAATTCGGGCAATGTGCATATGGATGTCAGGGTTAGCTTGGACCTTATTGTCAGGGTTACATCGAGAATGATCCCGAACAACCCATATCCTCCAATGACTGCTGGGAACAGGTCTGCGTTTTCCTTGCGGCTTACGTTTAGAATGCGCCCATCGGCCAGCAGCAGATGGAAGGATTCAACGCTTTTGATAAGTGAGCCGTTACGGATATCCCGGCCGTGAGCATTCACACTGAGTGAACCGCCAATTGTAAAAATATTCTGAGACTGCATCGTCTTCACCGAGAGTCCGTAAGGGTTAATATAATCCTGAACGTCCTTCCAGGCTGCACCCGCCTGAACTTGGATCGTTTTACGCTGCTGATCAAATGCCAGCACGCGATTATAAGAAGTCATATCTATGACAACACTGTCTTTGTAATAGGTATGTCCGCCTTGACTGTGCCTTTGACCGGCTATTGAGACTGTAAGCTGCTTTTCCCTTGCTTCCTTCAATATCGCTTTCAGCTGCTCTTCTTCCCGCCCTGCTTCAACCCTTGAAACTTTAACCGGATGCAGCCTGCTGTAGTCGGTAATCAAATAGGGGTCCTGATCAGGCGTGTTATTTTGCACGTAATTGACGAGGCAAACTACGGTGAGGAGGAGGAGAGCAATCCATTTTTTCATGTGAACCTCCTGTCAAAGAATAACATAATTGACTGCCACATGAAGGTATTCGTTAATCCCGGGCAAACTCCTCTTCTTCCGGTCAGCACTGCAAACCTTCATGTTTGAGAATACAAAGAAAAGCATACTGCTTCGGCAGTATGCTTTACCTTCAATCCCTCTGTATTAATTCTGCTGCTCGCTTTCGCTTGGCTTGACCCGGACAGGCCGGGTCACCCAATTATCGCGTTTCATCGGCTTCACTTGATTCTTCGGATCCGACAGATCCACAGGCGGTATTAATGGTGCTTTCTCAGCAGCTGAATCACTGGCGGTCTGCTTTGCTTTTTCTTTAAACCCTGTTCCTGGCGCCGGACCGCCTCCGCCATCGCGTTTGCCCTTGTTCCACACTCTGCCTTTACTCATTACACAGCTCCATACTCATCATAATTTGATTTATTTGTTCGATCGCCAATCCATTTTGCTGTTGTTAAGCAAGTATTCAAAATCATTGTCAAGCCTCTTCTGCTCTGCTTTGCGCGCTTCCTCCGCCTGCTTGGCAGCTTCTTCCTTGCGCTTCTCCTCGGCTGTCGACAGTTCATTCGCCTTTGTTTTTAGCTGCTCCAGAACTTCAGGCCTCAGCAGGTCCTTCAGCGTCGCCGGCTTTTCTTCCTTGGCAGCTGCCGGAGCAGAATTCGTTCTTTTCTTCGCCACCTTGATCACCTCTATTTCTGCACCTATTATAACAAGATTATGCCCTGCATTCTAGACATATGAAGATCCAATCCGATTGGGTTTTCAATAGAAAAGCCAACCAGAAGGTCTGGATGGACAAAAGAAAAAGAAGAGAGCCGACCACGGCTCTCCCCTTGTTAGGATCATCTATATAATCGGGAACCAGCCCGGTGAGTTAATAATGGCTTCCATAATGGAGTCCTACCAACTAACAAAGAAGTTTGGCATAACGGTTTGTTTATAAATTGCGTTCGTTTAATCTGCTGCTCCACTTCATGTTGTAAGTTTGTTTCTTGCTGCTCCCGTTATCCTTCCATCGGCCCGACAATTGCTTCGCAGACATATAAGATTGGCTGACAAGGTCCTGAAACCAATCTTTATCTTTCGTCATTAAAGCCAGATCGATTAAACTCACCAGTTCGTCTTGGTTAAATGGATTGTCTTCGGCCAGCTTTCTAAGTTTCGGGAGCTTAGTTTGAACGTATTCACCGACAATATTATCATGATCACTTTGGGTTACCCAAACCTTCACCATATTATCCTCCGCCAATGAATCAACATACCCGATAAACTTCTCATCCAATTGTGATGTCCCGCTTATCCAATCTCCGACTTGTATTGAAGTATGGTTTGTAGCTGCCATTCCGTTCAACCTCCCTCTCCTAATGAGAATTCATTTGTCTTCCACGTTAACTGGTGTCTGCAGGATGTGCTCTCTTGCTGTTACTGTAATTATAATTGTTACAGTTGAGAAAGTCAACAATTACATATTAACTTTACTTTAGTTATTTAATAACTGCTTGCCGTATGCTAGTCCCCTTTATCCTTCTTGTCCCCAAACATTTGCAAGTTCGAAACAAGTTGTAATTTCAGCGAAACAATCTGTGGGTAATATACGTTATAGAAACAACAACATCATTGGGAGGAGATTACTTATGAAACAACTTACAATGCCTACAAAAACATTTACTTTCGCTACCCTTGCAGCATTGACGCTTGCTCTTCAAGCAGGAACAGCAGGAGCAGCAGCTGCGCCGGCAGCAAAGCCAGCCCCCTATGCCGCAGCTGCATCCGCCGGAGCAGTCAACAGCGCAGCTTCGAATCAAATCTTCAATAAATACATCACTCTGCTTCAGGTCAAAGGTCAGCTGCCGCGTGCAATCGCTTTTCTTGACACTCACATTGACGAGGTATCGGCTTATCAAGCCAGCATCATGGTGCTTCGTTTAGAAAATGCTATTGTTGCCGGACTTCCATCCTTTGAGAGCGGAATTGCGAAGCCTTCCATACAAACCGGTATTAATAAGGTTTATAAATGGAAGGACAGCTTTGCGGATATCATCAGCAAGACCAAAGATAAAAAGCTGAAAGCACTGCTGCAAGAAGCAGATAATAATGGATTGAAGCTTGAAACGGCAGAAGGCTTTTATTTCCCCGTTGTCGATTATAAAGGCTTTCAGAAATATCGTGCTTATGTAGGCGCCGATGTGAAAGCCTACATCGATATTATGACCGTTGAGGCCGAAGAGCCGAAAGTCAAGGATGCCGGGCTGATGATCGGTTATCAGGAAATTGCCAACCGTACGCTTTCTCAGGAACGTTTCGTAAAGCAATTCCCGAGCTCCAATCGAGCGGCCAAAATCAAAAATCTGCTTCACAGCTACAAAATTTTAACTTTCTATGGGGTAAATAACTCCCCGCTGTTCGACTATGACAACAACAAAATGCAGCCGAATGCCATTAAAGGCTACAACATGATCCTGGAGAGAAACAAAGGAACGAAAAGTGAATATTTGTTCTTATTGCAGCAGTTCATGGATCTGGCTAAAGCACATGATTATAAGCTGACCGATGAAGTTACAGCATTCCGTAAAGCAAAACTGCCGATTCAATAAGAAATGTATTGCAGCTGCCCAGCAGTGGATACTATTATAATCGTTCCAAGTTCAGAAAAGAACCGCGTGCCTCATCGTCGTAAGATGACGGGCACGCGGTTCTTTGCGATAGGAAGACGGGAGTCTGTATAGCTTCTGCTTATTCTTGAGGTGAGAGAAGTCGATATTTCCTGGGCTACACTGCCCATATATGAGGCAAGCTCTGCACATGTAATCATCTGGCTGCCCTGCTTACCAATCAATGTCACATCAGTTCCAACTGGATAATAGCATGGCAGCCGTATCATCAGCTGATCCATACAGATCTTTCCGACAACAGGCATTCTGCAGCCATCCACCAGTACCTCGGAGCCGCGGAGCGATTGTGACCAACCGTCCGCATAACCAATGGGAACGGTTCCAATCCATTCCTCATCCTGCGCCTGATAGGAGTTATCATACCCGATATACTCGCCTTTACTCAGTTTCTTTACTTCCATGAGGCTGCTGTATACGCTGAGAGCCGGCTTTAAATCCACTTCCGGAACCAGATTCTTAGGGTAGAAGCCGAACATCGCAGCGCCAATACGCACCATATCCATCGCAAGCTCAGGAAATCTTAATGCAGCAGCACTGTTCGCGCAATGATAATGATTCACTTTCAGTCCGGAATTCTTCACCCAAGCCATCATTTCTTGAAATCTTCCCCACTGTTTCTGGAGAAAATCTGTCTCTTCCCGTCCAGCAGTAGCGAAGTGCGTATAAACCCCATCAACAATCACGTCGGTTGCCTGGAGCCACGGAACAAGATCCATCCATTCCTGATGATTTCGAATACCGATTCGACCGAGTCCCGTATCCAGCTTAATATGAATCTTCAGTTTTTTGGGAGGAATCCCCTTAGATACTCTGCTTAGCTCATCGAACCAGGAAGCGGATGTGACTGTGAGCATCACATTCAATATGCAGGCTGCATGAACTTCCTGCGGCTTAATCGGAGAGAGTATCAGGATGGGCGCTGTGATTCCATTCTTCCTGAGCTGCAGCGCTTCACTTAAGAAAGCCACTGCCAAATACTGCGCTCCGGCTTGAATCGCCATCCTTGCTGCTTCAACGCTGCCATGACCGTAGCCATTTGCTTTCACAACGGCCATAAGCTTAGTATGGGAAGGAAGGTTCTTTCTGATTGTAAGCACATTCGAACGAATCGCTCCCAGATCTACCTTAGCCCAAGTGTCTCTATATCGGCCAGCTTGCTCAATAGACGCGGCTTGACTAATCCTCACTGCATTTCCCTCCCAAATATGAAGCTGTACTCGCAATCAAGCCGTTATCACATCGAATACTGAACCAATTGTTTCTCCGCATGGCGCATGATGGCGTAGTCAATGAGCATCTCAACGAGTTCAGCATAGGTTGTACCGTCTGTTCGCTCCCACATTAGGGGGTACATACTGAAGTTCGTGAACCCTGGCAGTGTATTGACTTCGTTCAAAAACAGCTGTCCCTCCGGAGTGATGAAGAAATCCACCCGCGCCAAGCCCGAACAGTTCAAAGCTTGATAAGCGATAACGGCGTTCTCCTGAATGCGCTTCGTTAACGATGCCGGAATCTCAGCAGGTATGGACATCGTCAGCTTGCCGTCCATATATTTCGCGTCGAAGTCAAAGAATGCTTTTTCCTGAATAAACTCTCCAGGCATTGAAGCGCGGGGATACTCATTCCCCTTGACAGCCACTTGAATTTCCCGGCCTCTTACTTCCTTCTCAACGACGATTTTACGGTCAAATCGATAAGCCGCTTCCAATCCGTTGCGTAATTCATCTTGATTCTCGCACCTGCTGATCCCTATGCTCGATCCGAGGGATGCCGGCTTTACATAACATGGATAACCAATCTTCACTTCAACATCTTCAAGTACCGCCTCCTTATCTTCCAGCCACTCTGTAAAGGATGCGACAAGATGGCCGGTTTGGGCAATTCCAGCTTGTGCTATTATCGCTTTCGTTACAGCTTTATCAAGAGCCATAGCCGAAGACAATACACCATTGCCGACATAAGGTACGTTGAGCAGCTCCATTAAACCTTGAATGGTTCCATCCTCCCCATTCGTCCCATGAAGCAGAGGCATAACAACCTTCTCTTCCTTAAGCGACAACAGCTTGGACAAAATCAGGCCTAACGAAGAAGCCTCAGTTTCATCCGGTGAAGCCGGCTCAAGCTTCAACTCGCTTAAGTCACCCACCGCCTCAGTCCGCTTACCTTGGCTGCACCAGATTCCTTCTCTTGTAATATAGATGGGGTAAACGTCAAATTTGCTGTAATCAAGCGCCTGTATGACGGTAAAGGCCGTCTTTAATGAGATTTCATGCTCAACGGATTTGCCTCCGTATAGAAGGTATAAGTTATATTTCATATTCAAACAGCCTCCAAGTTCAACGGTTATCTTCCTTAAAGATAACCAATAAAACTAACAGGGCTGCTAATTAAAGCTAAAGAAAAGATTACGATTTCTAACTGTTTCTTAATAATTCAAACGGTTATTGGGAACATTAAAAAAGCCGTGGATACCATCCACGGCTTACACCTTACCTGCATTTGTTATACGACTTCCATCCAAATATCATCCATCTTCTCATCAAAGCGAATGCGGAGCTCTTTGTTCTCTAAATACCATAAATTGTCTTCTTCCAGATAGAAAATAATGCCTTCAACAACTTGCTTGAATGCCGGTTTGCGCGGAGAATCCTTCATAATTCCAAGGGAGAAGCCCGGCTGGAAGCTGCCTGAGCCGCCTAATCGGACAAAAATCCGCAGGTGGTCGCCTTCCACTAATGCCATTTCCCTCTTGTACCATTGTGCAGCTGACTGATCCACATGTATACTCATCGCTTTCATCTCCCTTTCAATATTCATCATTGAAAGCGCATCCATCTACATCTATCATATCATTTTAGTTTCAGAATATTCAATCTATTTGGAATGATTTGAAAAGAAATGTTACGCCCTGGTCTCCGCCATTGTTATCCTCCAGAAAATAATGTATATTGACTGAACTGTATTAACTTATCCTATCAGCAATCAAAGTAAAAGAACTTAGTGAGGATATCAGAGTGAATAAACTGAACAAACCTAGAATCGAAGAAATTGAAACGCTGCGGGGTTTTGCGTTTCTGGCTGTCGTCATGCAGCATTCCATAGCGCACTACTTTCCGCTTCCAGGGGCCGGACTCGCTGATGGCGTAATCCTTGGCCTAATCCTGCTGCTCTCGAAGTTCGCCGTTCCCCTATTTGTGTTTATTACGGGACTGGTGCTCTTTTATAATTATGATGGCGAGGTACGTTATAGCCTCTTCGTTCGTAAACGCTTCAAAGATATTGTACTGCCTTATTTGCCCTGGGCGATCTGGTATGCCATTGTATTCCAGCATTTGAATTTGACTGATGCCGGCTCCATCTCCAAGCTCGCACTCCTGATCGTCACAGGCAAAGCTTCTTATCATCTCTGGTATATTGTTATGATCGTCCAATTCTATCTGTTGTTTCCGCTCCTGCAGCGGGTGATTAGGAAATGGAAGCCCAAGGGAGCCTCCATTGCCGCCGCTGCAGTTGTCGTCTTAGGGGTGCTCTATGTGCTCCTGATGCAGCAATGGGGTATCTTATACCAATGGGCATTAAGACTGGACGTTCCTGTTCTGTCCAGTTTCTTCACCAAATATTTGGATCGGAATGCCCTCATGTTTTTCTTCTATTTTGCTTTAGGCGCTGCTGCAGGCTTGTATTTGGAGCAGTGGCGGACATGGATGCTGCGTTACCGCTATTGGATTATCGGTATCTACGGGATTATGCTGTGCGGGATGTTATTCGTTGTTGCTGCACATTTCAAACTTCAACCAACAATCACCATACGGTATGACGATTTGTCGCTGCTGCGTCCTCAAATGGCAGTCCTGCTTACCCTATCTGTCATGGCGACCTATATATTTGCCATGAACTTTAGCCGGAATGCCCCAGGCAGCCTTCGTAAAATCATTACGATAGCAGGCGCCTATTCGTATACGGCTTATCTGGCTCATGCTTATGTATTGAGATATACCGAGCGGGCTGCTGATTTCTTATTCCCGGACGGTTCTATTACGCTGCGGACGATTACAGCCTTCCTGCTGTGCGCGGCCGGCGCACTCCTGCTTGCTTTCTTATTAAGAAAGCTCTCCAAACGAACAGGGAAGTAATTAAACAGTTGAATACCATAGCAAAAGCGCCGACTGCAATCGGCGCTTTTTTGACACGCGTACGTACTCCAAATACATACAATAATGAAGCGCACACCTAAAGATTATCAGCGTTCCAGGAGCTCGCGGGCAGCTGTGCAGCCTGCTTCCACATCCTCAAATAGCTAATGATGGCATACAACTGGAGTTTTACCTAATTTTACGTGAATGGAGTGAATGAAATGTTCAATCCGAATACGAATCAAAGTCAGTCGGCTCCGTCTGTTCAGCAAAAAGCGATGAATCTAATCGGACGTCAAGTCGGATTATCTTTAAAGAACGGTCAGGGTGTCTCGGGGGTATTATGCAGCGTTCAAGGAGGCCAGGTATTTCTCATTCAATACCTCTATGCCGCCCAGTTCGCAACTTTTCACTATGCATTTAATGATATAGCCGATATTCTCCCCTTCCCTGCTTGTCAAACCGGCTAACTGTCAGGATCACGCTTCCACAATAAATTACGTTCCTCATCAATCCTAAAGCCGAATTTGGTGTAATAGTGCCTCAGCCTGGAATCATGCTCTTGGCTTGTGGCATCCTGCATGTGGCCGTCAATATAATCAATCTGCTTATCCCTGGCTATTGAAAGCAATTCATTCATCATGATGGTGCCGTAGCCGCTGTTCATTTTGTCCCCGATTATTCGAATATATAGGATGCTATACGCATTCTCACCCGGCTTTTTCTTCACGAACATCGCCAGGTCATTGAGATATCTCTTGGTCGATACGCCGGTCGGATAAACAATTCTGGCAAAGATATCATACCCCTGCCGGGTTGAGTAAAGGATCAGTGCATTTTGATTCCTGGTGTCTACAACCTTGAGTATGGTACATCCGTCTTTTTGAATGAGATTAACCTGCGTGTTGATGATAGCCTGCATGCTTCAACACCACCCAATTCAACGTTTACGGTAATCATATTCAAGCATTCGCAAGAAATTCCGAACGATCGATGGTTGTGAGGCAGGATAAAGAAAAGCAGCGGCGATGACCGAAAATGGCCTCGCCGCTGCTCTTGTTCTGCTTACCGGTTTCATCCGGGTAAGCCTGAGTTTCAGTTCATTTTGATATAAAACCATTTCTCGCCGGGCTGGAAGATATGATATTTTTGCCCTGGATAATGCTCCAAGCATTCATTCACGAATCCGGCAATGCCTTCGCTATTGTTCGGATAGAGATCGAAATGGACCGGAACGACCGTCCCCATCTGCAGCTCCCAAGCGAGGCCGGCTGCTTCCCTTGCATTCATGTTGCCGTCAATACCGAGCCGGTTACGGAATAGGTCCCGCCCGTTAATGGGCAGAAATCCAAGGTCAATCTTGTAGCCGTGCAGAATGTCGATTAAGGTTTCATTAATCAAGGTATCTCCGGCATGATATACGACGATATCGTCCCATTTCATCATGTAGCCAAGATAGCGGTCCCAGCCCTCTTCATCCACTTCTCTCTCTTCATGCCACGCCGGAATAGGGTCAATCGTCAGCTTCCCTTCACAGTTGAATGACACGCCTGCCTTTAGAGCATGCAGTCGATCAGTTGGAATCCCCATTTCCTCCAGCAGAGGCATACATACCCGCGGACCTGCGAAGGTACAAGCCGGCGAAGCGGCAGCAATCACCTTCAAGGTTTCGGGATCCATATGATCCAAGTGCTCATGCGTGATGAGGACGACATTCAAATCGGTTAAGGTCTCCGCTTGAATCGGCGGCGAATAACGTCGTCTCCAGAAATCATTCGAAGTGGGAAGCTGATCAACCGAACCCGATAAATAAGGATCAATCGCGACGTTAAAGCCATTTTTGCGTAAAATGACACCTACCTGACCGATGTACTGAATGAATACGGACGAATACTCGCTAAGCGCATACTGCATGTTTAACTCCCTCTCTACTTCGTTTATTTTCCCAAGGTGAATGGTCGTTCAAATAATATAGCAAAAATATGATAGGTATAGTATAACGGACGATGCGTCTTCTGGCCAATGTTGAAAGGAAATCGTTTATAGAAGGCGAATGTATTGTGGAAAGAACAATTTCAGCCTCCCGGAAGAAATTAACCCCGCCTCATAACAGCTTGTTATATTGATCTCTGAGTGAAACAGCTGTAAAATGAGCTAGCTACAGCTAAAATGAAGGGACTTTTATCGTGAAATCTCCATCTCTGTCTATCTCGCCTATGATACCGCTGCTTGTTGGAATGATCGCCATCTCTTTTGCTCCCATTCTCGTTCGTTATTCAGATGCGCCCGTATCCGTCCAAGGGATGTATCGCATGCTCTTTACCGTTATTCTAATGCTGCCATTCGGCGTGAACCAGCTTCGCTCCGTTAGTGCAATAACGAAGAAAGACTGGCTGCTGCTGGCTGCTGCCGGCATTTTTCTGGCGCTGCACTTCCTTCTGTGGATGGCTTCACTGAACTATACGTCCATTGCCAGTTCGACGATTATCTTATCGCTTGAACCGGTGTTCGTTATGGTTGGCGCCTACTTTGTCTTTAGAGACAGACCGACTAAAATTATGGTCACCGGCATGGCAATCGCGCTGATCGGCGCTTTTTTCGTTGGTTCGGGTGACATAGGCATTACGAGGACTGCATTTAACGGGGATATGCTCTCTTTTCTTGGCGCCTTGGCAGTTGCTGTAAACATGCTGATTGCCAAACGGATACTTACCCGTATCCCCTCTTATTTGTACAGTTTGATTGTTTTTGCAATTACCTTTGTTTGTTTCTTGCTCTACAATATCGCTGTGGGCATACAGATGACGCAGTATCCGCTGAAGGAATGGATCGTTTTCCTGCTGCTTGCAATTATTCCGACCGTATTCGGACATATGATATTCAACTGGCTCCTGCAGTACGTCCAGGCGACGACCATCTCGATGTCCGTGTTAGCCGAACCTATCGGCTCAAGCATTCTCGCGATGATGCTCTTTCATGAAATGGTGACGGGATTCCAGCTGCTCGGCGGCGCTTGTGTCATTGTCGGGCTGCTTCTGTATTTACGATCCGAGCAGCCGGCAGAGAAGTCAGCACCTGCTGCAGAGCCTCCGATTACGCAGCCGATTCCGGTAATTCAAGAAGAATCATCTCCGGTTGCTTAGTTTGGAAGCTAATGAATAGGACAAAAAGGAGCTGCCGCGGCAGCTCCTTTTTGTCCAATTATCGTAATGAACGGTTGAAATTAAATTAACCGGATATGAGGTAGAGCAGACCTAATCCAACAATCCAGAGTACGGGAACCAGGTGACAATGAGTGTACTGTTCTACTATGGCGGTTTAGGCATCGGTATTGGCCAACGATGAGAATGATGGAACAGGGAGTGAAGACTATTAGATCACTGAATCTTGCTTCGTGAACCATAAGCGGTAGGTTAATAAGCTGAGCATGATGCTTGTTAACGCAGCCGATGAAGCAAAAGCGAATACAATTAAAATTTGATATCTCACTGCTTCCAGCGGACTTGCCCCCGCAATGATCATGCCGGTCATCATCCCTGGCAGCTGTACCAGCCCAACCGTCTTCATGCCGTCTATCGTAGGAATCATACTGGACTTTGTTGCCCGCTTCAGCAGAGGATGAACGGCTTGCCTTGCCGATGCCCCAAGAGCAAGGAGAGTCTCAACCTCTCCACGGTTAGCTGTTAATTCACGGCTCATCTGGTTCAAATAGAGGCTTGCCACGACCATCGCGTTACCGATTGTCATCCCGCTGATCGGTATGATGTACTGAGAGGTGAACGGAATGATGTTCAAAATGAGCAGCAATCCCACCGTAATAATTTCTGTTGTACATAGTGCCGCTCCGATCCGAATTCCAACGCCACTCAGACTTTTATTCCGCCTGCTTACATTCCATGTAGCGACTGCAGTCATGATAAGCAGGATCAAGATAACGATTAACGGCTGGTTTGAATGAAATACATATTGAAGGACGTAGCCTACCAATAAGAGCTGCACAGCAGAACGAACGGTCCCAATAAAAAGATCCTTTTCTAAACCCAGTTTCTGCCATATTGAAATAAATACCGCAAAGGCAACAAAGATAAGAGTCATGGATAAAGCGAAAACAGACATCGAACGGCTCCTTTTTTTGAATTCATTTTACTCTTCTGGAGCCGATTTAAGCGGACGGTTCGAGAAGAACGCAGGCACATCCATATGTATCGTTAAACGGCCTTCTTCCATCAACCACATCTGGTTTGCAAACCGTGAAGCTTGCTCCATATCATGCGTAATCCAAATACATGCTCTATTTTCTTCTAGCTGCCAGTTTGCTAATACATGTTCAACAGCATGTTTGTGATGATTATCCAGAGAAGCAGTTATTTCATCTAATAACAAGATTTCTGGGCGCAGCAGCAGCGATCTGATTAGCGATATCCGCTGTTTCTCTCCGCCGGAGAGACTTGCAGCATTTTTGGACAGGTCCAATTCCGCAAGTCCAAGCTTAGCAAGAAAAGCTTCAGCAGTCTGACTGTCATATTCAGCGCCGCTGAGTTTACTGACTATTCGCAGGTTATCTTCGACTGAGCCCTCCAGCATGAAAGGCTGCTGTGCGACATAACAGACCTTCTGCCTCCATGCCTTCGGCTGCCATTCCATTACCTTACGGCCTTGTAAATACATTTCACCCTCATCATACTGATCCAGAAGCGATAAAATGCGCAGCAGCGTGCTTTTCCCTTGACCGGAGGGGCCAATGACAGCAATTTTATCTGAACGTATCACATTTGCCTCAATCCGGCCGAAAAGCTGCCTGTCGGGATTGCCTTTAATCGTTTTGGAAATCCGTTCGAAATGCAGAAGCGGCTCCACCCTCGCGTTACCTCCCCTCATCAATCATTGATAATGACATCTAAGCATCGTCACACAACTATAAAACTGTTTCAGATGAATGAGTATCCGGCACTTTTACCCGATACCAGTAGGTATAGCGTTCCTTGTAGCCTATTTTATTATAAAGGGAATTCGCTGCCGCGTTATTCTGCAGGACGAGCAGGTAGCTCTTATCCGCTCCGTTTATCTTCGCCCAGTTTAGAATATGAAGTATCAGCTGCTCCCCATATCCTTGATTACGATGACCAAGTGACGTAACAATATCATATAGGCCTACATAATTATCTTCGATAACGCCCAAGCCGCAAGCCACCGGAATTGAATACTTATACAGAATGAAGTACCCCTGCTTTAAATGGGAGCCGGATAATAATTGATAAGTAACGGCTTTATTCTTCTCGGAAAGGCTGTTCAGTTCGGCAAGCACATCCAGCCATTTATTCGTTATCCGCTCGCCGATTTTGATTTCCGTCAGATCGGGAAGCTTCAGGCTGCCGAAATCATCAAGAATTTTCACATGGGACGGTTCAACTTTCGCATAACCTCCTGCTTCTAATATGTGATCCAGATCAGCTGGTGCAAACGGCGTGATTTTGAAAGTCGTGTTTAACGCAGCCTTTGCATACTGTTCCTCGCAATAATCGATCATGCCGCATATGTCTCTCGTAAGCTTAATTTCCTTATAGATCGGATTAATGGAGTTCGAGCGTTTGGTGTAACCTTCAGCAAACCGCAGCAGCCAGCCATCAAGCAGAAGCGTCCTGAGCGCCGGCCACCCATTGAGAGCATATTCTTCAATTCTTCGATTACCCGAATCGGTCATAGCATCTTCTCCATTCAATGAATGTATAAATATACACATTATTGAATGATAATACCACCCAATGATCTTTCTTTCAACCTTCATCACAAAAAAAGGGATATTGTGGGACAAGTGGAAATAGATTAGACTAGTATAACTACCCTATCAAATGGAGAGTTGATATGAACCTATCCCTATTAGGCGTTTCGGGTTTATCTTTTTTCATTGTTGCTGCACTTATGCCTGTTCTCATCTGGGGTCTGCGGACGTTGAAGTTAACCCAGCCCATAAGGCCCGAACTGCCGCCTGATCATCAGGCCAAACGCGGAACTCCGTTAATGGCCGGCCTTATCTTGCTCATCGGCGTAATCGCAACGCTTACCTATCATCCACAGCCAATGACTCTATTCTTGGCGGCCTGCTTCATTCTCTTCAGCGCTATTGGATTCATGGATGATTTCAAGAAAGCCGCCTTTCAGAACCCGTCCGGAATCTCGGGTAAAACTAAGCTGCTGCTGCAGTTTTGCTTCACCGGCATCCTGCTTTATACGGCGATCAGTCAATTTCGGATAAGCTCCTCCATAACGATCTTTAACGGATTCTCCATCGAGCTGCCCATTATCATTTATATGCTTATCATGATGCTGTTTATCGTCGGTTCGGCGAATGCCATTAATTTCACAGATGGCTTGGACGGTCTGCTTATTAATGTTGCAATACCTTCTTATTTTTTCTTCTTCCTGATATCGCAGCGAGTCGAGGTACAGCTGTTCTCCTTGGTCATGATTGCTTGTCTTCTTGGCATGTTCATCTACAACATCTATCCCGCCCGGGCCTTTATGGGGGATACGGGCTCTCTGGCTATCGGCGGCACCTTATCATTCTTAGTTGTACTGGAGAAGGTTGAGATCCTGATTCCCCTTCTGTTCTTCGTTTATCTTGCGGAACAGTTCTCAGTTATCTTCCAGGTCTGGTACTATAAAAAAACGAAGCTGCGCTTATTCCGTATGGCACCCATCCATTATCATTTCAGCTTAAAATACGGCTGGAGCGAGAATAAAATCGTGCTCATCTTCGGTTTCACTTCATGGTTTTGCGTGCTTCTGTGCTGGCTCATCTGGCGGTTCTTACTCTAAAATGGCTTCCGCTTCAATCTCGACCATCAGACGAGGATCGATTAACGCTTTAACCTCCACCATCGTTGCAGCAGGCTGGATGGAACCGAAGAACTCGCCATGCGCTCTGCCGATCTCTTCCCATCTGGATATGTCCGTCACGAACATTCTCGTCCTGACGACATCCGTCAATTTGGCATCTAACTCATGCAGCGCCTTTTCGATGGTTTGCAGAATACACTTCGTTTGTTCGTAAGGGTCATTCATGCCTATCACTTGTCCATCCCGCATTGCCGTTGTCCCGGCTACTTCAATCCGGCTGCCTACCCGAATCGCTCTGCAGTATCCGACCTTTTGTTCCCATGGTGATCCCGTGAATACCTGTCTGCGGTTCATTGTCACAACCAGCACTCCATTCCGTTATTTACATAAAAGTTGATCCTCTCATTATAATCGTTTTGGTTCAAAATGAAGACCCCCATTCAGGTTACAATGGGGGTCTTCATTCATGCAGGGCTATATTACTGGCTTTTCGATGCAAGCTCCAGCAGCGACTTTATGCCTTTGGCAAACTGGCTCGCGTGTGCAGTCGGATTATCCGAATAGCTTCTCATGCGCAGGATCGTTTCCACTGCTTTTGGACTGACGATTTTCAAAATATGAACTTGACCGCCAATTACAGCTTGGATATGCTTGGCAGCCATGTCCAGGTTATCATCAGAATTTTTATTACCTGCTCCATAGGTGCCTACCCGTGTGTTAGGTTCTTTCCCTCTCCCCGAGAATCCGCTTGTTCCACTCAGCACCTTCTCCTGCATGGCGTCATATTGGGAAGCGGTCAATGCCCGCTTCTTCGCAGCCAATATTACCGTATCATCGAATACGAATACTTTTACATCCCCAATGCCTTTACCGCTTAGACGCGACTCCAGATGATTCGATAGACCATTGCTGTGCAGCCCGGAGCTGCCGATCATGCTGTATACGGAGCTGCCCATCCCATACGTGGTCGTGCCATATTCATTGGTCGTTTGGCGTTTAATCCGGTCAACGCTCGGAATAACGCTGGGATCCATGAGCTGTTTCATCTCCTGACGGGGTGAATGACCCGGCATGACGGATTTCACCTTTACTTGGCCGTGATCATTATTTGTTTGGCATCCCGCTATAAGAAACACACTAATAGCTAATGTCGAGAGTACATTTAACGCTTTCATATCGATCCCTCCGGTTCATGTATGCAGCCTTTCTTCTACCGTAAAGGATGTCCATTCCACGGAAATGTATAAACGTATTTTTTTGGAAAAATACTAACAGCGAATACATCTAGGGGGTGAAGCAAATGGCCAGCAATAACAGCAGCAATTCGAATAAACAAGGCGGGAATGTCCCAGAGCCGTCCAGACGGAAATTTCTCGTGAATACCGGATTTGCGATCGGAGGCGTTGTTGTCGGCGGTGCTCTCGGAAGCTTGATCGGCAGGAAATCCAAGACGGAGGAGCCTGCGCCGACACCGACGAAAGAACCGGCGGCAGCAGCCAACTACAACCGTGCGCTTATGTTCTTTACCAACGAACAATTCAGTATTGTCGATGCGGCGACAGAGCGGATTTTCCCTTCAGATGCGAATGGACCCGGTGCGCGGGCATTAGGCGTTGCGTTCTTCATCGACCATCAACTGGCGGGCGATTATGGATTCAATGGTCGTGAATATATGTCCCCTCCTTTCTATGCCGGAGAGAAAGTGCAGGGCTACCAAGGCCGGTTGAAGCGGAAGGAAATATACGAAATCGCGCTTAGAGAGCTGCAAAATTACAGCCAAGTAAAGTATAAAGAAAACTTCTCCGAGTTACCCGGTGAACAGCAGGACGAGGTGCTCAAAGCTTTCGAGTCCGATGAAGTGCAGCTCACAACGGTTTCACCGAGCGGATTCTTCAAGATGCTTAGAGCCAACACGCTTGAAGGAGCCTACAGTGATCCATTGTATGGCGGGAACGCCGATATGAAGGGCTGGAAATTACGCGATTACCCGGGCAATCAGATGAGCTACGCGTCCATTATCGACAAGCCCTATACCAAGATTGCCCCAAGCAGCCTGCAAGAGCATATGAAGACCCACTAGCGAAACGAGGGAATGTAATGGCGAAGAAACTACCGAAAACAGACGTTGTCATCGTTGGTGTCGGCTGGGCTGGCGGCATCATAGCAGCTGAACTGACGAAGAGCGGCTTGAATGTTGTTGGGCTTGAACGCGGCCGCGAGCGTAAGACCGAAGACTATTTCATGGTGCATGATGAGCTTCGCTATGGAGTCCGGTACGATCTGATGCAGGATTTATCGAAGGAAACCGTAACCTTCCGCAGCTCGGAGAAGATTCGGGCATTGCCGATGCGTCAATACGGCTCCTTCCTGCTCGGTGATGGTCTTGGCGGATCCGGGGTGCACTGGAACGGTCAAACCTTCCGCTTCCTGCCTTATGATTTTGAAATTCGCAGCAAAACGATTGAACGTTACGGGAAAAACAAAATCCCAGATGGTATGACCATTCAAGACTGGGGCATTACCTACGATCAAATAGAGCCTTATTACGACAAATTCGAGAAAACAGCCGGCATTTCCGGTGAACCGAACCCGCTCGGAGGCAAACGCTCCAGCCCCTATCCAACACCGCCGATGAAGAAATCACCGGCGATGCAAATGTTTGTCGACTCGGCCAAGAAGCTGAACCTCCACCCTTATATGCAGCCTTCCGCCAACCTGTCCGAGCAGTATACGAATCCCGACGGTATCTCTCGGGCAGCTTGTCAGTACTGCGGCTATTGCGAGAGATTCGGTTGTGAATATGGAGCCAAGGCGGATCCTGTCGTTACCGTCATCCCTGTAGCGAAGAAATCAGGCAAATTCGAAATTCGCACGCATTCACAGGTCAGACGTATTTTGCATAACGGCAGCAAGGCAACCGGGGTTTTGTACACCGATGTTACAACCGGCGAGGAAATCGAACAGCCTGCGGATATCGTCGTTGTTACCAGCTATGTATTCAACAATGTACGGCTTCTTCTCATGTCTGGTATAGGTAAACCATATAATCCGGCAACAGGTACTGGAGTCATCGGGCGAAATTACGCTTATCAAGTCATTAAAGGGAATGCGGTCGGTTTCTTCGAGAAGCAGCAGTTCAATAATTTTGCCGGAGCCGGAGCGCTTGGCGTTAACCTGGATGATTACAATGGCGATAATTTTGATCATTCGGACTTGAAATTCCTGCATGGCGGCTCTATATCGATCAGTCAGACTGGACAAAGGCCCATTCTGAACAATCCAATCCCGGGTGGAACGGCTACTTGGGGCGCCGAATTTAAAACCAATTCGCTGAAATATGCCAATCGCGTTATATCTGTCGGCGGGCAAGGGTCATCGATGTCGTTCAAGCATCATTATCTGGACCTGGATCCCACTTATAAGGATGCCTATGGAGATCCTTTGATGCGGTTGACCTTCGACTTTGAAGAGCAGGACCGGGAGCTTGCTGTATTCTTGGCAAGTAAATCAGCGGAAATCCTTAAAGAAATGGGAGCCGACCGCGTAGATCCGCTTAAGGAGCTTGGACCCTACGACATCGTCACCTACCAATCCACCCATAATACAGGAGGCGTAATCATGGGCTCGAAACCGGAAACATCCGCAGTCAATACCTTTTCACAAATGTGGGATTACGACAATCTGTTCGTCGTCGGCGCAAGCTCCTTCCCCCAAAATGCTGGTTACAACCCGACTGGCACCGTAGGCGCACTCGCCTATCGTGCGGCAGAAGGTATTCTTACATACCGCCAAAAGGGCGGATCGTTAGTATAACTTCGCACCTTAGCCTGCGCTCTCCCGGCTTGAAATGGTGGGAGAGCTTTTTGCTGCATGCAAAAAGGAGCTGTTCCAAGGTCATCGAAGACCAAGGAACAGCTCCTTTTGTTTTCTGCAGGATTGAATCAAAGCAGCTTCGGCTGCTCTTCTTTCACAATAACCTTGCTGTTATCCGGTTCATCATCGTCCGCAATACCCTTAGTGGAATTGCGGAACTCACGAAGTGTATCGCCGAAGGCTCTGCCAAGCTGAGGAAGCTTCGCTGGACCGAAGACGATCAGAGCGATGAGCAGAATGATTACAAGCCCGGAAATCCCAATATTATTGAACATGGTTTCAATCTCCTTTTCGTTATGTTAATTCGTCGTTGGAACGGCTGCCATTCCTCGTCTATGATAATATCTCACAGAAATGAGGACGCTAAGCTCAAAGAGAATAATCAGCGGAACGGTCACAGATAGATGGCTAACAAAATCCGGCGGTGAAATGCAGGAGCCGACGACGGCAAGTCCGACATAAGCATACTTTCGCGTACTCCGCAGGCGGCTTGGATTCAGCAGTCCCAGTCTGGTTAAGAACAAAATAATAAGCGGCATTTCAAATGCGACTCCAAGCGGGAACACCACATTGAACAGGAACGAAAAATATCGGTCGATGCCATAGGTTTCAACAGCTCCTATGCTCTGGTTCATCTGTTCCATAAACCGCAGCATCATCGGGAATACCAGAAAATAACTGAAGGCGATCCCCCCGAGAAACAACAAAAATGAGATTGGCACATACGATAATGTCCCTTTTGCCTCACTCTCGGTTAATCCTGGACGAATGAAAGCCCACACCTGATACAAAAGAAGCGGAAGCGTAAACAATACAGCAAACAAGCATGCACAGCGGAGATAAATGAACAGCCCGTCGGTAAACGAGAAGACATTCCATTCAATAGGCGCCGTGCCCGGCCTGGATTTAATAAATCTCAGGATTGAAGGCGAAACATACAGCCCTCCGCACATGGTTACTGCAAACCAGCCTGCCACATAGATGAGCCGTTTTCGAAGCTCGGTCAAATGGCGAACAAGATCCTCGCTATTGTCCATAATTCTAGCCTGCCTCCACCAAAAATTGAAACAAAATCTCCCAACATTTTCATCTGCGGGATACCCTTACTATAACCATTCACTCCTCATTTATTCGCAAGAACAAGGTTTAACCTCGCTATGCATGCGGTTAAGAAAATAGGGAAATCTTATACAGAGTCAGAACCGGATTAGCTGAACCAGCGGCTGTAAAACAGAGCCCTTTCGAAGCTAGTTTTTGCCGAGACCTACCGTTATCAGGTACGTCTAGGCAGAACCCCTTCGAAGCGAGTTTTTGCTGTGACTACCGTTATCCGGTACGTCCAGGCAGAGCCCCGCAAAAACTTTTAGGAGGACAAAAAATGAAAAAGCGTCTGCTTCCCTTGTTTCTTCTTGTGACGGCATTTATTGTGATTGCCGCTGGATGCGGGGGGAATAACAAGAATAACACGAATGCGCCGGCACCTGCGAACAACACGGGTACGAATGGTAATGCGGGGAACACAACAAACGCCGCCAATGCAGAAGCCACTTATAAGGCTCAATGCGTTGGATGTCATGCCGCGGATCTGAGCGGAGGCGTCGGCCCTAACCTCCAGAAGATAGGCGGCAGCCTAACTGCAGAGCAAATTTCGACTCAAATCCATAACGGCGGAGGCGGAATGCCGGCTTACAAAGGAACTCTGTCTGAGGATGAAATCACTGCACTAACCAATTGGTTAGCTTCCAAGAAGTAAACCGATACGTAATTGTGAAGGGGCTGAGCATGAGTCATTCAAGATGACTTAAGCTCAGCCCCTTCCCATTATTACAGAATAAGCTCAGACAACTTTAGGAGCGCTTTCGTCCCTGACGCGGCAGCAGCAGCATAGCGGATAATCCGGCAATAATCCCGGCAATGCCCCCATAAATAAACGAATCATTCATCCCCCACACAAACCAATCAGCTGCTGCTGAGCGTAAATTTGTTTTTGCAGCTGTGATTAGATCCACGGTCAGAATGACGTTCATGTCTCCCGCCGCCAATCATTACGGCAGGAAAAGTTTTGTCTCCATCGATGAATGAAGAAAAGCCGTCCTGCCTTGTGATAGGCATAAGACGGCTTCTAATCCGCTAGACATCATTGCGATCAACCGGCAGGTTATTTACTGCTCACATGCTGCTAATTCGTATGGATCTGGAAATTCGCCCGGCGGTTCGGATCCGAATCCCCATTCAGGAAAAACTCCGTAATATCCTGAAGCTGCTGCATGTTATCCGCCCAATGGAACTGCAAAGATAGTCCTTGCGCCTGAGGATTATCTTTGCCGAGCGATTGTCTTGAAACACTAAGCTCCAGCTGATTCCCGGAACTATCGCAATTGTGGAAAAAATGATATAAATAGAAAGACTAACAAAGAACCAAACAAAACGTTTTGAGAATACGAAATCAACCAAGTGAGGGTAATCGTATGGCAACCATTAAAGATATAGCCCGTGAGGCGCAGGTCAGCATTTCAACGGTTTCTTTTGCCATTAACGGAACAGGTCCCGTAGCACCGGAAACGAAGAAACGGATCATGGAAGTCATTGAGCGGCTGAATTATCACCCCAGCAGCGCAGCCCGCGGACTCGTAACGCGAATGACTAATAATATCTGTCTCTACGTGCCGCATCCCAAGTCCAATATCTTCACCTTTCACGGCAACAATTTAATTAATGATATGCTGCAGGGAATCGGCGAATCAATTGATGAGAAGGATTATAATTTGCTGCTTGCCTGGGAACAGCCTGGAAGCGAGACTGATGCGAAGATCATGTCCTTGGTGAATAAGAAGGCGATTGACGGTATTCTCTTCTTTAATCCGACGCATAATTTCAAGCCGATTTATGAGCTCATTAAGCAAAAATTCCCGTTCGTGTTCATGGGACGTTTCTTCGATAATGAGCCGATCGATATTGTCGATATCGATAACTTCGATGCCGGTTACCGTAACACCGTCCATCTTATTAAACTCGGACATAAGAATATTGGATTTATTAGCCCGGGCCCGCTTAATTATTTGGTTGCTGGAGACCGCTTTGAAGGTTATCAGGAAGCACTTAGGGATCATAATATCCGTTACAATGAGCATTATTTCTACTTGGGTGATAATCGTGAGGCCAGCGGCTACAGCGCACTCGAAACTTTCTTGAAGCTGAAGGAGCCTCCTACCGCAGTCGTTGCCGGCCGGGATATCCAAGCTGTCGGGATGCTGCAATATGCACAGGAAAATGGCATTCTGGTGCCGGAAGACATTGCCATTGTCAGCTTTGAGAATTCGCAGCTCGCTGAACTTCATGATATTACATCGATTCGTACCGATCTGTATCGGATCGGAAGAGAAGCTGCCAAACTGCTGCTCCAAGCCATTGGACGCAGAAAGGAACGTCAAACACAGAATATTATCATTCCTTCGGATATCGTCATTCGCCGAAGCTGCGGCAGCGTTCTGAATCCGGAATAGTTTCCCAGTAAATCCCTCCTGCCCCATACATCGCTGCTGCTTGGCAGCGTATGGAGCAGGAGGGTTTTTTCTTCAACGAATGAAGCCCATGATTTGATTATCTGGCTCCGTGAACGACTTAACGACTTCCTTGTAATGGGTAATACCAGCGAACTCCCTGTACAGGAGATCGCTCACTTTAGCGGTTGTTATACTGATCTTAAAGCTGGAATAGAGCGGGTAAAGTGTAAATGCCAGAAAGCCGATGACCCAGATCGATGTAAAAGTATTTGCGGTAATCCACGACGTTTACCCGCGCACGAAGAAGCCCTCCCTGCCGGCAATTACAGGCAGAAAGGGCTGTTACATTCCTTATCAATTCAAGCACACTTGAGTTATTCTGACGGTTGATCCCGTACATATGCAAGCAGTAACACAGCCGTATTCACAATTGCATCGATATGAGTCCGTTCCATACTGTGAGACGCATGTACACCTGGACCAATTAGCGCAGCGCGAATGCTGCTTCCTCCCCGAAGGGCGGCTGTTGCATCCGACCCATAATGAGGGTAAATATCAACTGCATGCGGAATGTTCTCACGCTTTGCAAGCTCAATCAGCTTTGAAGTCATCTTATAGTCGTAAGGCCCGGAGGAATCCTTCGCACAGATGGAGACATCATGCTCGGTCGTCGATAAATCATCCCCGATCGCTCCCATATCCACTGCAATAAGCTCTGTGATGTCAGGCGGAATATGTGACGCTCCGTGCCCAACCTCTTCATAAGTCGAGATAATCAGCTTTATAGTGCGAGTAGGGACGGTCCCGCTTCGCTTGATCCATTCCAACAAGCCGAACAAAGCAGCCACGCTTGCTTTATCATCCAGATGCCGTGACTTGATCCAGCCATTCTGAAGTACACGAGTACGCGGATCCCATGAGATGAAATCTCCAACTCCGATACCAAGGCCTAGAGTATCCTCCTTTGATCGGACGAGCTCATCAATGCGAATCTCCATATTGGCTTCTTCCCGTTTCCAATCACGCGCATCGGAATAAACGTGCACAGACGGTTTGGTGGTCAGAACCGTCCCTTCGTAGCTTCTGCCGTCACGGGTGTGGATCAGGCAATATTCATTTTCCACGCTTTGCATCGCATAGCCGCCAATCGGCGTAAAACGCACCGTTCCGCTGGACTTAATCGAACGAACCATCGCACCTAGTGTATCCACATGAGCGGATAGTCCAATGACATCCTTCGAGCTGAAATCCGTTCCTTGAATAGTAATGATTCCATTGCCTTTGGGAGTCAGCTCCACTTGATAGCCAAGCTTAGCCGCTTCCTCCGAGATTAAGCTCATAATTTGCATGCAATAGCCGCTTGGACTCGGGGTTTGAAGCAGCAGCTTCAGGATGCGAATCATATATTCGCGATCCAGCTTCGAGCTTAGAGTGTCCGCCAATTTACATCACTCCTTATCAATTCGATGCTCGTGATCTTCCCATCTCTTGGAATAAGCCTTATTTGTTACCCAAATCGTCATCCACGTGATAATTACGACAATAACACCTGCCACAACCCACACACCAGTAGGTACACCCATTTCAAATCCCCTCCCTTGCTCTTTCTCTGTATGCTTAAATAAAAAGATCGATTCGCAGAGCCTAAATCTCTTGCCGTCTTCACTCAACTTTCGTGGTTGAAACATGATTATCGTACCACGACATAGCGGACAGATGCATAACAGTTGTTACAATTTAGTTAAGATGACGGTAACGGAAAAAAGCCTGATCGCTCAGGCTCTCCCTTAGTATGGTGTAAGAAGACGATTTAATCCGCGCCAAGCTTGTCCTCTATTCGAGTCCATGATCCTCACGAATTTTGTAAAGTCCTTGAATGATCGGCTCTGCAGGATCACGATTAAGTAAATAGTGCGAAATCAAAATGTGAAGCGGCAATGCACAGACATTATTACCGTCCTTAATCGCCGTAAAACCGGCTTCAAGCACAGGACCATGCTGTTCATGAAAGTCCAAATCGACGTAAACATTTTCTTGATCAAATTCTTCACGAATGGATTTGGCGCAATGCGGTACAATTGTACTATCGATTAACGCTTTTGCTTCGTCTTCCGATTGCGGAGGCTGAGGGAGCAGCTTACTGCCTTCCCCCTTCATAAGGTCATAGAAAAAGGAAGCAAGCCAAATGGCCGGATCAGCGTTATTCTGGAACTTGTCCAGCAATTCACGCATGAAGAACCCGGATGCGTAAGCATTTCCGCTCTCTTTTACCTGAATCCTGAAAGTGAAAATCGGACCATACAGCTCATGATTTAACACTTGACCGTCCACCTCGTCCCCCTCAAACATCGAGGACAATGCGTGAATGGCATTGTTATGAAGAGCTCCGATTAACCTCTGAATTTCTTCTTCTGTCGGCTGTTGTACTTCTTGCTCATCATTGGTTACGTTGTTATTTGTCATTGTTTGTTTTCACCCGTCATTATCATAACATTACTTACCGCAAAGAAAAAGTCTCAGATTCAAACATCCAAATTTGACTTTTCTTGATGACAGTAAGGCATGACCAAGGTTAGCCGCCTTGCAATAATTGCGAAGTGAATAACAGCTTCCTCTTAAGCTTTCCTTACACGAAGTTTATTATGATGAGACTGACCCTTCATCAACGTTTGGACCACCAATACAGCAGGCAGAATATAACGCCGCTTGAAACAATCAACAAGGAATCCCGGGGCCGCCACAGCTCGCTTTTCATTAAAGTTGGACTCCGGTGTAAACCTACCCCCCTGCTCTCAAGCGCATTAGCCACATTATCGCCGAGCCGAAAAAGCGACAGCATGAATGGAATTGCGATATCCCTCAGCTTGCTGATCATGCCCCCTGAACTCTTACGGATGACCTTGCCCCTTGCAATCGAAACCCGGGAGAAACGCTCCCACTCCGCGAGCAGTACAGGCACAAACCGCAGAAGAAGCGTTATCGTCAAGATTATCCTCATTGCAAGCGGAGGAACTTTGCCGCCCACGGACAATATTTGCTCTAAAGACCGCCTAAGACGCAGCGGCGTTACCGCAAGCGGAATTGCAAATCCGATCAGCATAGCGAACCATGGTTTCGAGAGTGAACGAAGTGACAGCAGAAAGGCACCCATGTTCCAAAGACGGTGATCCCCCTCAGCGGTGAAACCTGCAAAGACTGCAATCATTCCCGTAAAAAAACTCAAAGCCATGATCGGTCCCCGCCAGCGCTGCAGTTGAATGCGGCCAATTAAAATGATAAGGATAGTTAACACCGCAATAAGCGCAATGCCAGACCAAGTTTGCTGTAGAAACATGCTGGATGACAACAAGATGTAGGAAACCCAGACAGCCCGCGGATCAAATAAAGCGATAGGCGGCACATGCGGAGCTCTAGCATCGAAATGATCCCGATCCGCCCGGGCGGCAGCTTCTCCCTGTACTCGGGTGAATGCTTCATTAACCTCAATCGCGGCGGAGTTTGTGGCGGGTGCGGTTACAGCCATGCTGGTATAACGAGCTGCCGGTACAGCGCTCGAAGAGGAGCTCTTCCGCATTCCGATCCCCTGCGCGAGCTCCGCTGGCTTCCATACTTGTTCGGCAGCGATACCTCTCTTCCATAAGCCATGTGCCAATTGGAGCCAATTAGGCACCCTCATTCCAGCTTGTTTGAGCCATTCCGGGTGTGCCAGCAGCTGCTCCGGGCTGCAAATCCGGATTGAACCGTCCGCTTGCATCAATAGAACGGAATCAGCGAGAGGAAGCGCCCAATCACTTTCATGTGAAATGAGCAGTACGCCCTGTCCCGCGGCTGCGCATTGCTTTAACTTCCGGCCAAGCAAGCTGTGACCTCCGGCATCTAATCCAGCCGTCGGTTCATCCAGCAGCAGCCAATCTGCAGGCGTTACGAACAAGCTGGCCAGCGCTGTTCTTCTGCGCTCGCCCCCGCTCATCTGATACGGATCACGCGTGAGCCAGGAGGCATCCCATCCGACTGCAGCCAAAGCCTGCACCATTCTGTTATAAGCCTCTTGTCCTTGCAATTCATACGGCTGAAGCACATATTTCAGTTCACCCTCAACCGTGCGGGCGAATAACTGCTCCTCGGGTGACTGGCAGGAATAGCTGTATGCAAGCAGTGCAGCCTTGTTGCGTCTGCGGGCTCCGAGAGCTCTAGGAATCCACACTTTCTCAGCTCCGTAAGAAATCTCGATGTTCTCATCCGTATTCCTTAAGCCTGCTGCCATCTCCATTAAACGGGTTTTGCCGGCACCGTTTGGGCCCATAAGGACATAAATGCTCCCTTGGTTCAGCAAGATCTCCGGTGAAATCTCTGCAGCGGAAGCCTTGCGGTCAGCCTCAGCGCCAGGTTCTATAACTCGCTTCCATCCGCTAATATGTAACGAACCTTCCTGCTTAATCATCTAAATCCAGCGCCTTTCGCCATTCTGCCATAGATACCGGAAATGGCGGCTGCAGCTGCCCATTTCGATACATTTCTATTGCCAGTGAAGCTAAGTACGGTAAGCGGAGGCCGCATTCTTCACAAGGGGTTTCCTTTGGCAGGTCTGCGAGATTACCGCTGGGCAGATCCCCATATAGAAAATGCTCGCTCCTGCCGTCAAAAACGATTTTCCCGTCAGTTAATGCGACGATTCTTGAAGAACGCTCGAGCTCATCGAGACGTTGAGTAACCCAGACAACCGCTGTCCCCCGCTTCTGAAGCTCACTTGCCATGCCGTGAACCCGCAGGCGGGACTCATCATCGAGCATGGATGTCGCTTCATCGAACACAAGCAGCGGCACTTCCCCCGCAGTTGCAGCAGCAATAGCTGCAAGCTGCCGCTGCCCGCCGGATAACCGCTCCCACGGGAAATCTGCGACAGGCATTAATCCTGTCATCTCAAGAACCGAATCAGCCTTATCCGTTATAGATTCCGCAGGATATTGCAGCCATTCTAAGGCGAAAATAATCTCTTCCCGCGGCGTTTCGCCAAATAATTGGGCATCAGGCTGCTGCATGACGTAAGGTGCAGGCCTGCTGCCTGCAAAACCGCGGTTTATAAATCCGGTCGCTCCTTCAACGGTTAACCCGGCAAGGATTCTGGCTAATGTCGTTTTTCCGCTGCCGTTGACGCCGACGACCGTTACCCATTCACCTGGCGATAAGTTCAAATCTATATCTTTAAGCCGGGCAGGCGATGATTCATTCTCTTCACCTGATGCGCCCGAAACGGATAACCGGGAGATTTCAAACCTGCTCATTTGTTTAGTCTCCTTGTAAATTACCTCTTCCCAAACTTTAAGACCCATGATAAAATTCGATATGTTAACCAATAAATACAGTTTGTGGTTAACATTAATTTTTTACTAAGATACCATGTAAAAGGGGATTTGACAATGGAAACACCCACTCCACCCGTAGTATCCGCAGCTTCGCAAACAAATTCAGTATACTGGATCCGAGGGATCGTATTTACCGCTTTGTTCGCAGCCCTGTTCGTCGCATTCAGCTGGATTAAAGTACCCCTCGGATTCACGAGTGTTCCAATTACAATGCAAACTTTAGCCATCATGCTTGCCGGCGGTCTTCTGGGAGCAACTTATGGATTTTGGAGTATTATGATCGTTGTTATTCTAAGCGGTTTCGGCCTTCCCTTAATCAGCGGCACCAGCGGACTCTCCTTATTGCTCGGATTTACAGGCGGCTATATCTGGATGTTCCCGATTGAAGCGCTGTTTATCGGTCTCGTAAGCGACCATCTGTTCCGCAATAAGAAGACATTATCCACGAATTCTTTCTTCATTCTTTTCATTGGTATAATCGTTTTTGGTGTTCTATTAGCCTATGTTGGCGGTGTTCCATGGCTCGCGCATAAAGCGCATATGTCAATGTCGGCTGCACTTAAAGCAGGCTGCTATCCATTCCTCATAGGGGATACAATCAAGGCAGTCGTCGCTGTATTCCTTATCCGCACCCTTCGCCCTCTGCTTCCTAGATTCAAATAGGCAGCAGAGCAGCATTTTCCCCCTCATCGTTGACAACGTCCAGCGTACAGCTGTCTGCAAAGATGGCTTCAGGTTGTCCTTCGATGAGGGTTTTTTACGTGAAAAAGCCGCATAAAAAAAGCGAGGCCACTGAAAAAGTCCTTCTGAATAAAAAGGCACATCCCCTCATTTTTTTGAGGGGATGTGCCT